>DYOF01000061.1 GCA_020720665.1 Acetofilamentum sp.
AAATGTAATTGAAGTATTCTGTTAGTCGTGTTCTTTTGTGTAAAAAATTGTTTTACCCGGGTGTTTCATCTATTTATAAAAAGTCTGAATTACGAACAACAAAAATAAATAATTGCCGTTAATTTGCAAGTTTAATCAACATTTATAATATTTTCGTCTTGTATTAAATTTTGATTTTTGTATCTTAAAAACAATTGAGCTACTGCAACGACATCTTTTTCACAATAGTTTACAATTCTTTTAAGGTCTTTATCAATCCAATAAACCTTGTTTACCATGCTTCCGTCAATGTCATCTTTTGGTGTGGGGATATCAAAGATTTCGGTTAACAATTCTAAGGATGTATAATGTTTATAATCACCGAATTTCCAAAGTTCAAGCGTATCAAGATGTTTAATTTCCCATGGTTTTTTTCCGGCGGAATTTAAAATTTCGGGAATTTCAATTTTATTAATAAGCATTCTGCGGGCAATGTATGGATAATCAAATTCTTTTCCGTTATGGGCGCATAAATATTTATCGTTTCCGGAAAATGATTTTTCAATAAGATTTTTAAAATTTGTGAGGAGTTCAAATTCATCATCTCCGTAAAAGGATTTTATTCTGAATTTATCTTTTTGAATAAAGCCGGCTGATATACAAATTATTTTTCCGAATTCGGCAAAAATTCCGGACTTATTCCAAACCGCATCGGGTGTTTCGTTTTCTTTAATTAAATATGCAGATTTTTTATCCCAAAGTTTTTGAAATTTTTCAGGTAATTGTTCATAATTTTGATATTGGGGAACTGTTTCAATATCAATGAAAAGAATTTGATTATTTTTTATGGTTTTCAGCATTTTTATTTTTGTTCAAATTTTTTTCGATAATTGAAGACAGGAGTTCAATTGCCACTTTGTTGTGTCCTCCCAGCGGAATAATAATATCTGCAAAACTTTTAGAGGGTTCTATGAATTGGAGGTGCATAGGTTTAACAGATTCAGAATAACGCTCAAGGACTTTTTTAACCGTTCTTCCTCGTTCAATAATATCTCGTTCAATAACTCTTCCGAGTCTGTCATCATCGTCGGCATAAACAAATATTTTAATGTCAAATAAATCTCTTAATTTTTTGTTTGTCAGAACTAAAATTCCTTCAACGATTATAACTTCATGTGGTTTAATTGTTCTTGTTTCTTTTTCACGTGAACATGTTAAATATGAGTATATCGGTTCTTGAACAGATTCCCCTTTTTTTAATAGCTTTAAATGTTCGATTAATAGGTCAAATTCAATTGAATTTGGGTGATCAAAATTAATTTTTTGACGTTCTTCCGGCGGGAGGGTGCTGTTATCTTTATAATACGAATCTTGTGATAAGACGGCAACTTTACCTTTTGGGATTTGTGCCGTCAATTTTTTCACAACTGTTGTTTTCCCTGAACCGGTTCCGCCGGCAATACCAATAATCAGCATGAATAAGATTTTAAATAAATTATATCATTATTCAAAATTAATAATTTTTAAGAAACAGAAAAGCGGGAAGTGATTTTTTTGTATAAAACTTTATGATAAATAATTCCTTTATTATTCGGACTCTTCCATTATTTTATCAACATTTGAGTTAGTAGGAGCAATTTCTTTAAGTATATTATAGACTTTTCTTTTTTCTGCGATAGGTGCATCGGAGAATATTTTAACTATTTCGGGCATTTTTGTAGTTAATACAATACTTAAAAAATATGAATCAGGTTTTCTGTTGAATACATTTTTAATTAATTGAAATGAATTTGCTATTTCATTTCTTCCGGTTTCAATACTTTCACTCATTTGATCTAAGCCGGTTCTGTGATATTTATAGTAAAATCTTCTGAGAGGGCTGTTATCATTTGATGTCATGTGTTCAATTAAATAATATCTGTTTTGATTTGTTTTTCCGAAGGCTTTCCAAGCGTCATCAACCGGGTCGGATTGGGCGTTGTTCATAATTTGTTTTGCTTTTTGCAGATATTCTGTTCCGCCTAACATTGCGTACGAATCATAATCTAAACCTATTATTATATAGGCATAGAAGGCTAAAACCGAAGTTAAATTAGAGAGGTGTGAATTTTCGTTAAATTCTAATGCTTGCCCTTCAATATAATTAAATTCAAAGTCGTTATCTTCTTTATAATTGAATAATGTTGATTTATAGTTTGTATTAAATATTGTTCGGGTTGATTGAACGGAAATGTTTCCGGTAAATTTATCAATTCCGTTATATGCGATAATGTTTATTTGAATTTGACAATCAATACGTTCATTGTCAGAAAAAACATGATTTGTCCATTTACGGTTATTCATAAATTCAAATAAATCTTGTTGCATGCTTAAAAACATATCTTCATTTGCTCCCTGTATTTGATTGTGCGGAGTGCTGATTCTGCAATTTAATTCTTGTGAATAAGAAATATTAAAATTAATGATAATCAGAATAAATGCGATTAGTTTTATCATTTTGAAGGTATCAATTGTAAAATTTTGTTAATGATATCTGTTGCAACTGCTTGTTTTGATTTTAACTCAAATTTTTCAATATTATTGTTTTTATCTATTATAGAAATTTTATTTGTGTCATAGGAGAAGCCTGCACCTTTATCGTTCAGTGAATTTAAAACAATTAAATCAAAGTTTTTTTTCTTAATTTTTTCTTGTGCATTTTGCAATTCATTTTCGGTTTCAAGAGCAAAACCTACGGTAATTTGTTCAGGATTTTTTGTTTTGCCCAGCTCTCCTGCGATGTCTTTTGTTTTGATTAAATTAATTGAAAGTTTATCAGATTGTTTTTTTATTTTTTGAGAGGCTGTGTGTTCGGGCGTATAATCAGAAACTGCAGCTGCAAAAATAATTATATGATGTGAGTTGAATAATTCTTTTGTTTTTTGATACATTTCCTCGGCGGTTTCTGTTTTGAAAATTTTAATATCAATATTTTCGGGTTTAAGAGATACCGGACCGGAAACTATGCTTACTTCAGCACCGTAATCAGCAAAAGCATTTCCAAGGGCATAAGCCATTTTACCTGATGATCTGTTTCCGATATAACGAACGGGATCAATTTTTTCGTAGGTTGGACCGGCAGTAATCAAAACCTTAAATTTATTCAGTTTTTTTTTTGACAAGAAATAATTTTCTAAAGTATCGACTATTTTTTGAGGTTCTGCCATTCGTCCTTTTCCGTCTAATCCGCTTGCAAGTTCGCCTGTTTCGGCATCAATTATATGGTTTCCGTATTGTTTTAATGTGTTTAAATTCGATTGAACGGCAGGATGTTTATACATATCTAAATCCATTGCCGGTGCCCAAAATACGGGGCATTTTGCAGAAAGATATGTAGTAAGTAAAAGATTGTCGGCAATTCCGTTAGCTGCTTTACCCATTGTATTTGCTGTTGCCGGAGCAATGATGAAGGCATCGGCCCATAGTCCGAGATCAACATGACTGTTCCAATCGCCGTTTTCGGGTTTATAAAATAATTTTAAAACCGGTTTTTTAGAGAGGGTTGAAAGGGTAAGCGGTGTGATGAAATTTTCGGCAAAGGGAGTTGTAATAACTTGAACTTCTGCTCCTTTTTTAATCAGAAGCCTAATAAGAATAGCCGCTTTGTAAGCAGCTATTCCTCCTGTAATTCCTAAAAGTATTTTTTTCCCTTTCATAAACGAAGAGTTTACTTACTATTCCGCATCATTACTTGTATCGCGAAAATAAATTTCGTTTTCTAAAAATTCTTGAACTGCTATTAAAGTAGGTTTTGGTAGTCGTTCATAGAATTTTGATATTTCAATTTGTTCTCTGTTTTCAAATATTTCTTCAAGATTATCTGTATAAGAAGCAAATTCTTTAAGTTTTTTATCCAGTTCATCTTTTATTTCTCTTTGAATTTGTTTTGAACGTTTTGAAATAATTGTAACTGATTTATAAATATTACCGGTTTTTTTTTCTAATTCGGTAAAATCTCTTGTTATAGTTGATTCAGAGGCATTTGTTTTTTTGTAATCCATATATGTTTATGTAATAAAGGTTATCGTTAAATTTTATTATTTTTTTCTTTTTGTTCGTCAATAAACTTTTTAGAATTTGTATATACCGTATTTAATTCTTTTTGATATTTAGTATCGGGTAATTTTTTTATCATTTTTTGGTAAGAATTTATAACATCGGTATAGCGTTCTTGTTGTTTTGATGCAATACTGTTTTTAGCATATTTGTATTTTGACATAATAATCAGATACAAAATATCTTCTTTGTATTGTGTGTCAGGGAATGATTTTAAATTATTTTCAAGAGCAATTGTTGCTGCATTGAAATAGCCAATATCATAATAAAGACGAGCATTTTCATATGATTTCTTTTCAAGTCGTTCTCTCAATTCGTCAATTAAATTATTACATTCTTGAATTTTTTCACTGTCAGGATATTTTGTAATAAATAATTCAAATTCTTGTAAAGCCGTAAGAGTTGCATTTTGGTCTAATTTTGATTTCGGAGCATCTAAATAATAGCACTTTGCACTCATGAATTGAGCATTTTCAGAATTTGTACCTTTCGGATAATCTTCAACGTATTTTCTGAAATAATAACCGGCTAAAATATAATCTTTCATTTGATAGTATGAATCTGCATATTTATATAATGCATCTACACCTTCTTTTGTCATTCTTAGAGATAAAATAATGTCTTCGAGCATTATTTGTGTTTTTGCATATTTTCCCATTTGATAATATTCAGATGCTCTGGCATATTTCTTTGACGGGTCTTGAATTTTTTTAGCCCGGTTAAAATCACATGACTGGAAAAACACGAAAACACTTAAAATTAAAAGATATAGGGTATTTTTAAACATGGCTGCAAAATTATAATTTTATTCTGAAATACAGTGCAATTATTTTAAAAGATTTATGTATATTATTAAATTAAACGAATAAAGTTCTAAAAGGTTACTAATTATTTTCGTTTGAGTTTATTAAAAGCATAGCTCATTGAAAATATATTTGAATACAAGGCAATTGATTGGTCACCGATGTCGGTTAGTGCGTAATCAATTTTGAAATTTTTGTAATTTATTCCGATACCTATTGAGGGTTGAACGTTTAGCATGTTTTTATCAAAGTCTTTAATTATTGCATAATTTCCGCTGCCGGCTCTGACAAAAATAAGATTTTTGTAATTAACTTCAATACCGATATGCGGGTCAATATTAATTAGTTTCGATGAAATTAAAACATGTTTTTGTCCGTCAAATGATATATCGGTTCCAATTTCACTTATTATACTAAAGTTGTCATTCAATTTAGAATTTCTTGAAATGCCTAATAATAATTTAGGAGCAGTAATTTCAACAGAGTTTTCGGGAATTTCATTCTCTGTTTCTAAAAAAATTGTTTTAAAGCTGTCCTGATTATAGAACCATGCATTAAAAGTTGTTGTAATGTCTTTAAAATTAGCTCCGTATGACCATTTACCTTTTTTGTATAAACATGATAAATCAAAACCGAAACCGAACGCTTTTGCAAATTCAGCTTGGTTACGATAGATAAGTTTCGCAGATGAACCCAATGACAAACCTTTTATTTTACTTTTTTTTCCGAATGAAAATAAAAATGCATAATCAGAAACTGAAAATAATTTAATTCTGTCGTAATCAACATTTCCGTTTTCATCAATTAATTCAAGTGTATTAGGGATGTCATCTATTCCGAAACGTACAATTGCCGCACCGATTGTTGATGAATCGGTTGTTTTATATACGGCTCCGATATAATCGAATTTAGCAATACCTGCAAAATATTCTGAATGCATTGCCGAAACTTCAATATTTTGATTCATAAAAACGGAAGATGCCGGGTTCCAAATTGCAGCTTGTGCACCTTCTGAATTTGAAAGCACCGAGTTAGACATAGATAAAGCTCGTGCTCCTACACCAATCGTCAAAAAATCGTTGCTGTAAATTCTGATTTGTGAATTGAGTACTTGTGAAAAAAAAATAAAAATGACAAATAAAAGTTTTGGCATTTCATTAAATTTAGAATATTTTTACAAAACAATATTAAAACTACAAAAATGCAAACATATTGCATTTATAATAAAATAATATATGAAAAACGATTTAAAATATTTTACATTACCTAATATTTTAACATTGCTTAATTTATTAGCGGGAAGTTTTGCAATTTTTTTTGCGACAACAGTTGTTATAGATAATTTATTTATTGCATCGTATTTTGTTCTTATTGCTTTAATTTTTGATTTTTTTGACGGTTGGACTGCCAGAAAATTAAATCAAGTATCAGTTTTCGGCAAACAATTAGACTCATTAGCCGATTTAGTCAGTTTTGGTGTTGCTCCGGCGGTTATAATTTTTCAGATGCTTAAACATGCAATGAAAATAAAAGAACTTACTTTAGATTTACCATTAGAACAAATTTTAATAGTTTCAACTCCAATTTTATTAGTAGCAGCTGCAGCATTGCGCTTGGCTAAATTTAATATAAATGATAAACAAGAGAAGAATTTTTTAGGTTTGGCCGTTCCTGCTTCAGCTCTGTTTTTTGTTTCTTTTCCTATAATTTTTTCTATGGATTCAGGGAAATCATATGAATTTATTTTACTAAAGTTAATAAACGGCAGTTCTCCTATGGAGGTTGATTTAGCAATTATAGGTATGTACTTATATGTGTTTCCGTTAAAATGGTTATATATTATTTCAATTTTTGTTTTTGCTGTTTTACAATTGATAAATGTTTCGATGTTTTCATTAAAATTTGACGGACTAAGTTTTAAAAACAATGCTTCGAGGTATGTTTTTTCGGGTGTTGCATTTTTAATGTTATTAATGCTTCAATTTTTAGCATTACCGTTTATCGTAATTATTTATATTCTGTTTTCGGTAGTTGATGATATTATTAAACTTTTTATTAAAAAGTAAATCATTTTAAAAAGTCCGAGCAATTTTGTTCGGACTTTTTTAAGCAAATTCCTTTATTATTTTATCAGCCAATACTTCGGCAATTTTTTTATATGACTCTTTTGAGCTGCCTGCAACATGCGGTGTTAATATTACTTTTTCCGAATTAATAAGGTAATTTAGAGCGGGAGAGTCTTTTCCTTTAAAAATATCTGTAAATGAACTTTTTTCGTATTCCAAAACGTCTAATGCGGCTGCATTTACTTTGTTCGTTTTTAAATTTTTTACTAAATCATCTGTTTTAATAATTTTACCTCTGGCAGTATTTATTATAACAATTTCTTTTTTGAAAGCGTTTAAATATCGGTCGTTAATCATAAATTGAGTTTCATGTGTAAGCGGAACGTGAATGCTGAGAATATCAGTTTGTTCAAATAATTCATGTTCAGAAACCTCTGATACATATTCATTGGAATACTTAGTTTTATATTTATCATAAGCAATAATTTTTACATTAAAACCTGATAAACGTTGTGCAAAGGCACTTCCCATATTTCCGTAACCTAAAATACCTATTGTTTTGCCTTGTATTTCAGTACCTATATTTGTTTGTCTGTTCCATATACCTTTACGAATTTCTTTATCAGCACTATTAAGTTTATGTACTAAACTAAGCAGCATTCCGAGTGCATGTTCGGCAACAGAGTCTTTATTTCCTTCCGGAGAGTTGAAGCATTTTATATTTTTTGTTTCTGCATAAACGGTGTTGATGTTTTCCATACCGGCACCGGCACGGGCAATAAATTTTAAGGATTCACTTTTATCAATGAATTCGGCATCAATTTTAAATTTACTCCTGATTACCAGTCCTGTATAAGGCTTAATCAGGTTTAATAAATCTTGGTATTCAATATCGGGAACATAATCACAAACGAAACCGGCGTTTTCAAGTTTTTTTTGTAATATTTCATGAGTAGGTTCGGCAATTAAAATTTTAAACATAATTTAATATTCTAAAGCACCTCTCATAGGTTTTGTTCCGTTTAAATATATTCTGATGCCGGCTTTATTTCCAATTAAATTTCCGGCTTCATCGTATCTGAAATAGGCTAACATTATTGAATTTACTTGTTTGTAAAATCGTAAGTTTTTTTCGTCGAAGTACCAATTTTCAGTAAACAGAATTTGACCGATATTTGCTCTTTGGTTTTCGGTATCTAATAATTTAACTTCATCAACAGTCATTTCTTCACCGGTTGTGTAGTTATAGGCTTTTAGCCTTCCTTCATAAACAACTTTAAATATAAAATTTGCCAATACTTCAATTTTAGCTCCTGCAAGCCATTGTTTCATGTAGTAATCTTCATTCGGATCCGGATTTATGACATTTGTAATGTACATAATACTGTCGGCAATAACGGTTGCCGAATTATTTGGTGTAATCAGCTCATTATTAAGTGTTGCTGTTTTGCCGTAATCAGATTCAGGAATTTCTGTTTTTTCAGATTTACACGAAATTGTTATTAAAATGATGCTTAAAAATAGGTATGTTGCAGTCTTCATGTTTTTTGTATTTTTTTTTAATATTTTTTGTAAAATTAATAAATGATTTTTATTTTAAAATGTTTTTAAAACGGATTACAATCTGATATCATCTTTCAGTTCGTTTATATCGTCAGATTTTATGTTAAAACCGGCTTTAACCAAAGAATTACCGTAAAGATGTATGGCAGAAACAATTCCGGCAGTTGCTTTGTTTTTTTAAGACCGTTTATAATTAAATTGATTATTTCTTCTTTAGTATAACACTCGTAAGAAAAATTTTAAAGTTTTTCATAGCTTTTTGAATAAAAAAAATCTCAGACTATTTTTAAGAATATATCTGAGATTCTTTTGATTAATATATTATAAACAACTAGTTATCATTATGATTGCCTTTGTTTTTTTTGTGGTGTTTACGTATATCGGCGTTATCGTTTTCAAGTTTATTGAGCGCTTTTTCAAGTTCAAAAATTTCAGTTTTTTTCGCTAAGTATTTTTCTTCGGAAATTTTAGAATTTTCTTTTTGTTTTTCTATATGCGCATACGCTTTTTTGATTTTTTCTTTTGCTCTGATAATGTTTTGATCCGTTTTATCCATTTTCTTTTCTTGGTCTGTCAATTCATCATCGTTATCAACAGCTTTCTTTTCTTTATCTTTATTATTGTCTTGTTCTTTCTTTTTTTTGTCTTGTTCTTTTTTCTCTTTATCTCGTTTTTCTTGTTCTTTTTTTTCCTTTTCGGCTTTTTCTTTTTCGGCTTTATCTCGTTTTTCTTTTTCGGCTTTTTCTTTATCGATTATTTTTTGAGCATCATTATTGTTGTTAGGAACAACATTTTGTTCTTGTTTATTTTTACTGCCGCCTTTATCATTTGTTTTTTGAGCAAATGCCTGATTTGTAAAAAGGAAAACAGTAATCAGGATTATTATTGAAATTATTTTTTTCATGTGTCTAAAATTTTGTAATTAATTAATAATATAGGAATTGAATTGATATTTGTAATGCTTGTTTTTTCTGTACAAAGGAACAACTTTTTTGAACTAAACTTGTTTATGGTATTCTGAAAGTCGTATTCTTTTGTTCGGAAAATTATTTTACATGGGTTTCATTTTGCTTTATTTAGTTATTTAAAATATCATCTAATTTTTTGTTGATCTCATCCGATTGTTGTAATAATTCATCTGATTTAATATTAATTTCTTCCTCGGTTAAAACTATTGCAGTTGAATCGTTTGCATTTTTTGTTTCATCAGTAACAACAATTGTTGTTGTATCATTGGGGGTTTCTTTTGTTTCATTTTCGGATTTACAACCGAATAAAATTGCTGCAAAAATCAGAGCAAATAATAAATTTTTCATTTGGTTTAATTTAAGTTAATAATATATTATTTTGTAAAGGTAGTGATTTTTTATAAAAAATAAAATACTCTGTATTCTTGTTCAAGTTGAACTCTATAAAAAAAAGACTTGTAAAATTTACAAGTCTTTTTTTATTTAAACGGTTTGAAGTGATTGTACTTTTTCAATACCGACTTTTATGGCTTCCTCGTTAACGGGAATTAAATGATGGTGTCTGTCAGGCAGCGATTTTTTTAAACCTTTCAGAACATTTTCCATATTAACAACCGGTTTGATTTTTAAATAAGCACCTAAAATAATCATGTTAAAGGTTTTAGAATTGCTCATTCGTGAAGCTTCGGCAGCACCTTCAATTTTAAATATATTAATATCTTTTCTTGTCGGGTGTTTAAGTATCCCGTTCGGGTCATAAAGTAATATTCCTCCCGGTTTAACGGTTTCTTCAAATTTATCCATAGATTGTTGATTTAGGATAATAGCGGTATCATAATGTTTTAAAACCGGCGAACTTATTCGTTCATCGCTTAAAATAACGGTTACGTTAGCTGTTCCGCCTCTCATTTCAGGTCCGTATGAAGGCATCCAGCTTACTTCTTTATCTTGCATAATGCCGGAATAGGCTAAAATTTTACCCATTGATAAAACACCTTGTCCGCCGAATCCTGCTATAATTATTTCTTCTGTCATTTTTAGTAATTTTAATTTAAAAAACTTGAAATCAGAATAATATATATTTTTATTCCGATACCTTTTAACCTTTAATATCGCCCAAAGGAAAAACAGGAAGCATGTTTTCTTCTAACCAAACGTTAGAATCGACAGGTGTCATTTTCCAACCTGAATTACAATTTGAAACAATTTCTACAATAGAAGTTCCTTTTTTATCTCTTTGATTTTCAAAGGCTTTTTGAATGGCTTTCTTTGCCTTTCTTACTAATGCCGGTTTATGAACTGCTTGTCTGGTAGCATAGCAAACCCCGGGTAGCATGGCAACCATCTCAGTAATTTTAATGGGGTGCCCTGTCATTGCTAAATCTCTTCCGTATGGAGAAGTTGATGATTTCATTCCCGCTAAAGTTGTCGGAGCCATTTGTCCGCCTGTCATACCGTATATTCCGTTATTAATAAAAATGATTACGATATTTTCACCTCTGTTACAGGCATGAATAGTTTCATTAGTTCCGATTGCAGCTAAATCTCCGTCACCTTGATAAGTGAATACGTATTTATCGGGAAATACTCTTTTAATACCGGTTGCAACAGCCGGAGCTCTTCCGTGTGCAGCTTGTTGCATATCAATGTTCATGAAATCATAAGCTAATACTGAACAACCTACCGGAGCAATTCCGATTGTTTGCTCGGCAATACCCATTTCTTCAAGTACTTCCATTGTTATTCGATGGGCTACACCGTGTCCGCATCCGGGGCAATAGGACAGATTTGCGTCTGTCATTAATTTTGTTTTTTTGAAAACGAGTGTCCCTTTTTTTATTATTTCTTCGGGTGTTAATATTTCTGACATAATTTTATCCTCCTATAATTTTTTGTTCTAATGCGCTGAGAACTTCGTCGGGAGAATGAATCATTCCACCGTATCTTCCGAAGTGTTCAACTTTAACTTTACCGTTTACGGCTAATCTTACATCTTCAACCATTTGTCCGGCACTTAATTCAACTGCTAAAATGCCTTTTACTTTATCGGCTGCTTCATAAATTGCTTTTGAAGGGAAGGGCCATAATGTTATGGGTCTGATTAAACCGATATTTAATCCTTTTTCCTTACCCAATTGGATTGTTTTTTGGCAAATTCGAGCACTTGAACCATAAGCAACTAATAAGTAATCAGCATTTTCGCAATTTATTTTTTCATATCGCACTTCATTTTTTTCAACTTCACGATATTTTGCTTGTAATTTATCGTTATGTTTTTCCTGTCTTTCTGGTTTTAATTCTAATGAGGTAATGATTTTACGATTTTCTGATTTATTTCCTAAAGTTGCCCAATCTCCGTATCTTTCTCTGATTTCGTTTTCAGTTAAACGCGGCTTTTGTGCTTTTAATTTTACTTTTTCCATCATTTGACCGATTAAACCGTCTGATAAAATCATAACCGGATTTCGGTACTTAAACGCTAAGTTGAATCCGTCTTCAACGAAATCGGACATTTCTTGAACAGAGGCGGGTGCTAATACAATTAATCTGTAATCACCGTGTCCGCCGCCTTTAACTGTTTGAAAATAATCGGCTTGCGAAGGTTGTATAGTGCCCAGTCCCGGACCGCCTCTGACAACATTAACTACAACACACGGCAGTTCACTTCCGGCAATATACGAAAGTCCTTCTTGTTTTAAACTGATACCCGGGCTGGAAGATGATGTCATTGCTTTTTTTCCGCAGGCAGCTGCTCCGTACACCATATTTATTGCTGCAATTTCACTTTCTGCTTGCAGAACCGCCATGCCTGTTCTTTTATACGGTTCTTCGAGCATTAAATATTCAATTACTTCTGATTGCGGAGTTATAGGATATCCGAAATAGGCATCAACTCCTTCTCTTATAGATGCTTCGGCAATTGCTTCATTGCCTTTCATTAATTTAACTTCTTCCATTTTTTGTTTAAAATTTTATAATTAAACTGACTCCTTTTGTGGTGTATAACGATAAACTGTTATACACATATCCGGACAAACCATTGAGCAATTCATACATCCGGTGCAAGCGTCGTGGTTTTGGGGAAATGCCGGATTATAACCTTTCCCGTTTACTTGTTTATTCAAAGCAATAACGTCTGACGGACATGCAACGACACAAAGATTACATCCTTTACATCGTTCAGTATCAACGATTATTGCCCCTCTTACTTTTGCCATAATATTTATATATTTTATATCTGTAAATAAATTTATTAAATACTAAGAAATTACCTTAATATTATTAAAGTTTCAAAATTAATAAAAAATAGCTTAAAATTTTAATATCCCTTATTTTTTTAAATATTATTCGGTATAATTCTTTTAAATTTAGCTTAAACT
>DYOF01000007.1 GCA_020720665.1 Acetofilamentum sp.
TTATAAATCTGCATTAAATAATATCTTCCGTTAGTCATACCCTTGTGTGTAAAAATCGTTTTACCCGGGTGTTTCATTCTGTTACGATATAAATTGTTTATAAAAATCCCATAATACAACACCTACACTTACAGAAATATTTAAGGAATGTTTGGTTCCTTCTTGCGGAATTTCAAGACAAATATCACTGATGTTAACTACTTTTTGTTCAACTCCTTTTACTTCATTTCCGAAAATCAGTGCATATTTTTTATTTTTTTCTACTGAAAAATTATTCAACAAAATACTATTTTCAGCTTGTTCAACTGATATTATTTTATAATTATCTTGTTTTAATTTTGACAAAACATCCTTAGTTTCTGAAAAATATTCCCATTCAACGGATTCGGTTGCTCCCAAAGCTGTTTTTCTGATATCGTTATGCGGCGGAACGGCAGTTATGCCGCATAAATAAATCTTCTCTATTAAAAAAGCATCTGCCGTTCTGAAAACCGAACCTATGTTATTCATGCTTCTGATATTATCTAAAATTACAGAAACCGGAATTTTTTTCGATTGTTTAAATTCTTCGATTGTTTTTCTGTCTAATTCGCTGTTTTTTAGTTTTCTCATTTTTTTATCTGAACTATGTCAAAGAATATAATATGTATATTTTTTAATTTGTATAAATAAACTAAATTTGGGATTTTAAATTTTTAAAATATTGTCTTATAATATAAAACAAAAGTAATGAATTTACACGAATATCAAGGTAAAGAACTTCTTAAAAGTTTCGGAGTCAGAATTCAAGAAGGAATAACTGCCGATACGCCTGACCAAGCGGTTGAAGCTGCAAAAGAATTAAGTGCTCTGACCGGCACAAACTGGTGGGTTGTGAAAGCACAAATTCATGCCGGCGGAAGAGGAAAAGGCGGCGGAGTTAAATTGGCAAAGTCATTAGAAGAAGTAAAACAATTGACGGAACAAATTATCGGGATGCAATTAATTACACATCAAACAGGACCGGAAGGCAAAAAGGTTAATAAAGTTTTGATTGCACAAGATGTATATTATCCGGGCGAATCTAAAACTAATGAGTTTTACATGAGCGTGTTGTTAAACAGAGGAACCGGACGAAATATAATTATGTATTCCACCGAAGGCGGTATGGATATAGAAACGGTTGCCGAGCAAACACCACATTTAATTCATAAGGAAGAAATTGACCCGAAAGTCGGCGTAATGCCGTTTCAAGCCAGACGTATTGCTTTTAATTTAGGATTAGAAGGAGAAGCGTTTAAAGAAATGACAAAATTTGTTAGCAATTTATATAAAGCTTATGATGCTTCTGATGCATCATTATTTGAAATAAATCCGGTACTTAAAACATCCGACAACAAAATTTTAGCCGTAGATTCAAAAGTAAATTTAGATGATAATGCACTGTTTCGCCATCCGAATTTGGCTGCTATGAGAGATTTATCAGAAGAGGATCCGGCAGAAGTTGAAGCAGGAAAATATAATTTGAATTTTATAAAATTAGACGGAAATGTCGGTTGTATGGTTAACGGAGCAGGTTTAGCCATGGCTACAATGGACATTATTAAAATGTCGGGTGGTTCGCCTGCTAACTTTTTAGATGTAGGCGGGACGGCAAACGCAGAAACGGTTGAAGCCGGTTTCAGAATTATTTTAAAAGATGAGAATGTAAAGGCTATTTTACTTAATATTTTCGGAGGGATTGTTCGTTGCGACCGTGTAGCACAAGGTGTTGTTGATGCGTACAAATCAATCGGAAATATCAATATTCCGGTAATTGTCAGATTACAAGGAACGAATGCCGAAGAGGGTGCCGAGTTAATAAATAACTCAGGGCTAAAAGTACATTCGGCAATTACTTTGCAGGAAGCAGCTAATTTAGTAGAAAAATTAGTTTAATTATTTAAAAATTTCAGTTCAAAATAAAAACTGACGATTGTGTCAGTTTTATTTTTTATTGAATACAAAATATGCTTAATTATATTTTCAAAATTAAACAATAATTAATAATTTAATAACGTTTGCAAAACGATATATTTATAAAAATAACAGATGAATTTAAAAACCCTTTCATTTACAATTGTTCTTTTGATAGTTACGAACAATTTGTTTTCACAAACTTCAACCGTAATCGGGCAAGAATTAAATGCAATATCAACCGGAGTTCCGTTTTTAACCATTTCTCCGGATGCACGTTCCGGTGCAATGGGC
Source organism: Acetofilamentum sp. (assembly GCA_020720665.1). Lineage (GTDB taxonomy): Bacteria > Bacteroidota > Bacteroidia > Bacteroidales > JAADGE01 > JAADGE01. Next base: position 2,230 of record DYOF01000007.1, read on the forward strand.
GATGCCGGAGTTGCTACTTCTCCGGATGCAAATTCAATACATTGGAATCCCGCAAAATATGCATTTATTGATCAAGAAATTTCACTTAATTTATCATACATACCTTGGTTAAGAAATTTAGTAAAAGATATTAATTTTCAAAATATATCAGGCTCTTATAAACTTAATGAGAATCAAGCAGTTGCAGTATCTCTGATGTATTTTTCATTGGGCAGTATTGATTTTACAAATTCAATCGGAACTGTAGTAATACCGGGTTTTCGACCGAATGAATTTTCATTTGATGTGGCCTACGCATTAAAGTTATCAAAATACTTGTCAGGCGGAATAGCTTTCAGGTATGTACATTCTAATTTAACCGGAGGTTTTTCTAATGACGGAAACAGTCCGACAAAACCGGGTAATGCCGTAGCCGGCGACATTTCAATGTTTTATACAAAAGAAACTAAAATTGATGATAAATCAGGGCGATTTAATTTCGGTTTTAATATTTCAAATTTGGGTAATAAAATCAAATACAGCGAGGATGCATATTATGATGATTTTTTACCGGCTAATTTGAGAATAGGTGCTTCCTATTTGTTAAATATTGACGATTATAACTCAATCAGTGCAACCGTTGATATCAATAAGTTATTAGTTCCTACACCGCAACTTATTGTTAAAGATGATACCGGTGCAGTTATTGACACCTTAGGATTAGATAATAATGTGTCTGTTCCGGTTGGTATTTTTCATTCGTTATATGATGCCCCTGCCGGTTTTAAGGAAGAGATGCATGAATTAATGTATTCAGCAGGAATTGAATATTGGTATATTAATCAATTTGCAATAAGAACCGGTTATTTTGACGAACACGGCACTAAAGGAAATCGAAAATATTTTACCTTAGGGGTTGGTATTAAATTAAATGTTTTAAACTTTGATTTTGCATACGTTATTCCTACTGCAGGAAGACAAAACCCTTTAGCAAATACATTAAGATTTACGCTCGGATTTAATTTAGCCAATCTTAAAACAAAAACTTAATAAAAACAAAAACTTAATAAAACGGAAGATTGAATGCTTCCTTTTTTATTTTTCAGACTCAGAAATACGTTTTAAAGAGCCGTACTGAGGATAAAACTCAACACTTACACCATCGTTTATAATTTCAGAAGGAATGATATTTAATGTTCCGAATTGAGAAATTTTAATTTCTTTTGAATAGATGTTCTTAGTTTTGTAAACTAATTCAGATTTGTAATTTGCAGGTATTCGATATATAATTCCGTCAAATTTATTCTTATCTGAATAATCGGTCATGATGTTTTGTGCGTATTTCATTAAAGAAGGCGTTAAAACATCAGGAGTTAATTTGAGATACAAAGATTCTGTGTCCTTTTCGTCAGAAATTGTTAAACCCTTTTGTTCAGAAAAATTAAATAAATAAACGAATGAGTCAATCATATTTATTTCCGGTTTAATTGTAAAAACATAGTTTTTCGTCGTTGTAATTTCTCGTCCGGTAAACAAACTCATGTATTGTTTCTCTAAGTTATTTAGTTCTTCCAACATCAATTTTAAAGCAACTCCGTCAGGAAAATTTTGTCCGTCATTTTCGCCCTTTAATAATGCGTTTCTATCATCACGAAGTAAAAATAAAATATCGGCAATTTCTTTTGCTTGTTTTTCTGTTGATTTAAAAACATCTTTTTTTTGTATAATCGGTACCTTAACATAGATCGAATCTTTGAAAACTTCTTTATAAACAGTATCATACTGAATTTCTCGAATAGATTTTAAAGAAAGATTTCCGTATTCTATTGTTTCATTTTTTTTGTTTATATCATTTATTTTAATTTGTTCAGAATGTTGTTTTTCTATTTGAATATCGCTTAAATTAATACCTGAAATAAATCCTTCGGGTGTTAAATTTATTAATCCGGCAGCTGTTTTTTTTTCAGAATTAATGCAATAGATTTGAGAATCATCAATTATAGGGTCCGTTTTAATAGTTATATCCGTTAATGTGAATAGTTTTTCATCTTTTAAAATTGCATTTTTAGCATTAAAATATAAATTTAAAAAATCGGAAAATTGACCTTTTTGTCTTTCGGTTTCTGTAACTTCCGCTTCAATAATTAGTTGTGTTGAAGGCAAGGCGTATAAAATTCCTTCTTCACCGGCAGGATTTGTGAGATTAGTTGTATAAAATACTGACTTACATGAGTTTAAAAAGACAATTGAAATAATAAAAAATAAAAGGTATTTCATTGGGCTCTGTTTATATATATATTTGAAACAAACTTAAATTATTTTTTTTTAATATCATCAGAAAACATTTTTTTGATGCTCTTCGTCCTGCAAGTAACTTAATTTAATGACATTAAATTAGTATTTTTTTAATAATAATAATACGAAAATTGAGTTTAAATAGTATTATTAAAACCTAAGAGCAATGAGAATATTAAAAATATCAACATATTTAATCGCATTATTTTTTACTTCAAACACTGTTTCTCAGAATAAACCGGTTCCGGTTATTAATACAGCATTTCAACCGGGCGAATATTTAAAATATAATGTAAAATACGGATTGATAAACGGAGGTTACGCCGAAATGCAAATCGGACTGGAAGAAATAGGGTTTGATTGGTATTTTCGTGTAAAAGCAATAGCTAAAACCGACGGGTTGGTGGGTTCATTTGCAAAAGTTAGTGATCGGTATGAGAGTGTTATTGAAATACCTACCGGATTACCAATCCAATCGATACGTGATATTAATGAAAGTAATTACATCAGGTATAATGAAGTTCTGTTCGACAGAGAAAAAGGAATTGCTATCAGTTTAAAATCAGGCGAACGCATAATTCCCGATAATACCCTTGATATATTATCTGCTTTTTATTACGCCCGAAGAGCTATTTTTAATGAGCAATTAAAAAAAGACCAAATTATTAATTTAACAAGCTATTTTGATGATAATCTTTTTGTGATAAAAGTTAAATATAAAGAAACGGAAAGGGTAAAAACTAAATTCGGAAAAATCAATTGTTTACGTTTTGTTCCTGTCATTGAAACCAAAAGTCCTTTTAAAGACGAAAAAGATATGCAGGTATGGTTTTCCGATGACGGAAATTTTGTTCCTGTTAAAATAAGGATGAAGGTAGGAATCAGTACGGTTAAATGTGATTTAAGTGAATATAAAGAATTAAAAAATCCGTTCGGGAAACCTTTTGAGCGTTAATTTTTTTGCAATTTTATAATTACTTTTGATTTCGAATTAATACTTTCTAAAATTAATTGATTTTCAATAAATGAAATAATTTCAAAATAGCGCTCGGTTTCTGAGCTCAGAATTTGTTTACCGTCTTCTGAAACGGTCCATGTATCATATAATTCTTTATCGGCAATATGTAATTTATATTTTTTATCGGCAGTGAATTCTATATACGACTGATTGGTAATACCTTTGATTGTGTTTATGACATGTTCCGTATTGTTTTCATTCTCAACGAATTCAACCGATTCAATTTTCCAATTTCCGATTAAATTTTTTGAAATTTTTTTTGAGATTGAACATGAGCTTATTATAATAAACAAAAATAGAATGCCGATGATTTTATAAGATTTCATTTTTAATTGTTTAAATGTTAATTTTAAACAAAGATAGCAAGATTTATTTGCTTATTATGTTTCAGTATAGTAATTTTATACTCAAATAATAATAAAAACATATAAAATAAAATGGCTTGGAATATATTTAAACGAAAAAACAATCAATCTGAGTCTGCTGACGGACTTGATTTTAAAACAAAAATTGAAAATGCGTTAAGAAATGCAGAAAATGATAAACGGGATGCCGTTAATGAGATAGAAAAAATTAAATCATGGGCTGCCGAAGCCATTGTTGAAACCTATGCAGATATTTTTCCTAACGGTCATTTAACCTATTACAGGGAGCAATATAAGGCTGATGCACTTGAAAATTATGAAACTTATAAAACAGAAAATACCGAAAAAATAGGTATAGAAAAAGCAGATAAATGTGATAAAATTGTTAAAGCGTATTTGACTCAAATTAAACTGAGAGAATCGAAATTGCAACTTTATGATAAATTGGTTGCAAAATACCAAGAAACCAAGCAAAAATTAAAAGAATTAGAATTGAAAAAAACAGCAGAAGATAAAGTTATTAAACACGAGGAGCGTATTAAACAATTGGACGGTGCGGATAGCGAGTATGTTGAAGCTCTTGGTGATACAACAGAATTAGAGGATTTACAAAATGAATTTGAATTAAAATCAGAATATGCAAATCAATTATCACTTTTAAATGAAAAATATAAAGACCGAGAAAACGTTGAAGATTATACAACATCTTTAGCGTTTAAAGATGAAATTGACAAGATGATTAATGAAATTGAATAAACTACATATTAAAAAATCAAATTATAAAGGAGCAATGGTATTGTTCCTTTTTTTGCATTTATGTTATCTGTCAAATTCACAATCGTTTGAATTAAAATTACATCCCGAATCTTTTTTTTCTGAAAATAAATTTACGGATTATAATGTTAAGTTTCGGTTTCCTGATACTGTTCATGTTTTTAATGAAATTGAAAAAATACATAATGAATTGCTTTCGAAATCGTATTTGAGTGCTTCGGTTGACAGCGTGTGTTTTGATGCCCTTAAAGTAAATGCGTATTTTTATATCGGCAAGCCTTTTTCTGTTAATGAATTTAAGTTTTCAGACACAGAAAATATGCTTATAAAAAGACAAAAAATCTCAGAAAAACACTTAAAGAGAAAAACCTCAATCACAAAACTATCTGATACTTATAATAAGATAATAAAAAATTATGAAAATAACGGGTATCCGTTTGCTTGTATTAAACCCGAATTAACTGAACTTTCAGACAGTTCATTCTCTTTAAAATTATCGGTAAATGAAAATTCAAAAGTTTACATCGGAGACATATATATAAAAGGGGAAGCCGGAATTTCAAATAATTATATTAAAAATTTTTTGTCAATTAATGAAAAAGATATTTATAATCAGAGTGTTATTAATCAAATGTATCCAAAAATTAACAATCTGAATTTTGTTTCTCATATTAAAGCTCCCGAAATTGAATTTATCGGTAATAAGGCTGATATTTATTTGTATTTAAAAAAAGAAAAAGCAGATTTGTTTTCGGGAATAATAGGGTTTATTACAAATAAAGAAAACGAAAACAAATTATTGATAACAGGTGACCTAAACTTAAGTTTAATTAATAATTTTAAAATTGGAGAAGAACTATCATTAAATTGGTTAAAAACTGCAAAAGAATCTCAGAAATTATTATTTGATTTTAAAATTCCTTATGTTTTAAAAACTGCCGTAGGTTTTAATACCAAGCTTAATTTAGATAAAAAAGATTCAAGTTATTTAAGTTTTTCAGGAACTGTCGGAATTGATTATGCATTTAAAAATAATGATAAAATGAGTGTTTATTATAAAAAAATTAACTCATTTATTCTTAATTCAGAACTTATAGATACCTCACTTTTTAAAAATGTTAAATCAAATTTATATGGTTTTTTATATAAAATTAATACTACCGACAATTTTATAAATCCGTTAAACGGATATTATTTTGAAACAGATATTTCAAACGGAAATCGTATTGTTAATAGTCAAAAATATTCTTTTATAAGTATTTGTTCAACGATTGAATTCTATAAGCGTCTGATAAACAAATTAATAATTAAAGCCGTTAGTGTAAATCGTTATATGTTTTCAAATTCAATGTTGTATCAAAATGAACTGTTCAGAGTAGGCGGTATTCGGACCATCAGAGGGTTTGAAGAAGAAGCATTTTACACTCAAAAATATACGATGATAGGTGCAGAAATAAGATATGTTTATGAAAAACAATCGAACATATACAGTTTTATTGACATTGCAAGAATTTATGAGCAAAACGGTTATAAATATCTGACCGGTTTTGGTTTAGGAGCAAATATCGGTACAAAAGCCGGAATATTTTCTATTGCTTTTGCATTAGGTACTGAATATGAAAATCCTCTCAATTTATCGGAAATAAAAGTTCATGTAGGTTATCTGAATCGCTTTTAGTTTTAAAATTTTGCACCAATAACTATGATATCGTCAATTTGATCATGTTCTTTCATCCAATCTTCAATTGTATTATCAATATGTTTTCTTTGTTCGTCCATTGTCAAATTCTGAATATCTAATAACATTTTTTTGAATCGTCCGATCATAAATTTCTTATCTTTCGGTCCGCCGAATTGGTCGGCATAACCATCGGAAAAAGTATATAATGTATCACCGTTTTCTAAGTTTATAAGATTATTTGTGAAATTTTGATTAATGTCGAAATCGTATATTCCTATCGGCATACGGTCAGCTTCATAAATAATTATTTCACCATTTCTGACGATATAAAGAGGATTGAAAGCCCCTGCATATTCAACGGTTTTGTTTTCAATGTTAACTTTACATAATGAAATATCCATACCGTCTTTTGCTTCTTGAGCTTCACCGGTTTGATGCAGAGCCTCGATAATTTTTGATTTCAGTGCATCTAAAATTTCTGATGGTTTTAATTCATGAGTTGCGCTTCTGATAATATCATTTAAAAATGAAATACCCAACATACTCATAAATGCACCCGGAACTCCGTGTCCCGTACAATCGGCAGCTGCATAATAACTTTTTCCGTTTTTCTCTGCAGCCCAGTAAAAATCTCCGCTCACAATATCTCGCGGTTTAAATAAAATGAAATTATCGGGCATTATTTTGCTGATTAGTTTTGTAGGCGGTAGAATTGCCTGCTGAATACGTTTAGCATATAAAATACTGTCTTCAATTTCTTTTTTCTGATGCGAAATTTCATCTCTTTGTTCCTCTGCAAAATCTCTTTGGGCTTTAATTTCTTCTTTTTGGGCTTCTAATTCAACATTTTTTTCAGTTATTTCTTGAGTGCGTTCAGCTACTGTTTCTTCTAATTTTTCGTTTTGTTTTTGCAAAATTCTTACTCGCCATCTTGCAATTAGCCAGAAAATAAATAAAATAGATAAAATTACACTTGCAATAAACCACCATTCAGCCCAAAACGGTTTTCTTATAACAAAATTTATGCTCTGAAAATAGCTCCAAATTCCGTCTTTTCCTTTGGTTCTGTATTTAAAGCTGTATTTTCCGGGCGGCAGGTAGGGAAAATTTGCTATATTTTTTTTCCCCTTGGAAGCGGCAAATTCATTGTCTAAACCTTGTAAATAGAATTCATATTCAACAGAATTTTCGTCTTTAAATGATAAACCGGAAATTTCAAATGAAATATTATTTTGATTGTATTTGAGTTCATCAGGCATCTTTAGAACACGTTTTCCGTTGATTTGTATGGATTCGATTCGGCAAACCGGAGAAAATTTTTCTTCTTTTTTCTTTTTAATATCAAAAGTTGCAATTCCGTGATAAGTTCCTATCCATAAAGTATTTCGTTTGTCAAGATATAAACCGTCAATTGAAATTTCATTTCCCAATAAGCCGTCTCTTGAATCAATTGTAAATTCAACAGAATTTTCAACTTTATTGTAATAAAATACTCCTTTATCGGTTCCCACCCAAAGCATATCATTATTTTCGGCGTGTTCAATAGCCGTAACCAAGCGATTGTTAAAAATTTTAGGATTTACAAATTCAAACGAATCGTTATGTAATTTGCCGAGACCGTTTTGTGTACCTACCCATAAAAATTTAGAGTAGGTTTCGGAATTTTTATTTTTAACAGAATCTGTAAATAATGCCCAAGTATGATAATTGATTTCAGTATATTTCTTAAACGTTTCGTTGCTGAAAACGACTAAACCTTTATTATTTGCACCGATTATCTTGTTTTCATAATTTATCAGTTGAGAAATTAAACTTGTTTCGGAGTTTTCAATTTTTACGATTTCCGAATTAAAATCTTTTAAATAATAAACAATTCCTGTATTCCCGGTAAGTAAGAATATTTCATTTTTATTTGAAATAAAAATGTCATTTAAGTGAAATAAACCGGTTTTGAAAGTACGATGTTTTTTTATTTTAAGGTTTTGCGGATCAATTAAATATAAATCTTCGGAATCTGCAATTATAATGTCTTTATTATTTGTTTCTGAAATAACGAAAGAATTATTTTTCAGGTTTAATTTTTTTGTAAAATTGGCTATATCACCTTTAATATAATGAATTCCGGTGCTCATACCTACCCAAATACGGTCATTGACATCTTTGAATACAGAATTAATTACACTGTTGATATCATTAGGGTATAAAGTTCGCAGGCTTTTATTTGTTAATTTTTGAACACCTCCTGAAAACCCAAACCACATATTTTCTTCATTATCAACAAGAAATGAATTTATTTTATGATTAAGCATTCCGATGTTTTGGTCATAAATAATAGGCTTTTGTTTTAATGTGAGCAATTGATAAATTTTATAATCAGAAATTAACCAAATTGAACCGTTTTTTGTTTCTTGAATTTCTTTAATTTGAATTCCGGATATATTTAGCAGCCGGTTTAAGGGAACAGCCTCTGATAAACTAAAAATTTCATTTGAAGTGTAATATAAGCCGGAGTTTGAAGAAATCCATAGTCGTTCATCAGTATCGTAGAGAGCATATAAACAAAATTCATCAGATATTTGCTTGATTTTGTCATCTTTAAATAAAAATAAACCTTCGCCTGATGCAATTATAAATTGATTTGTTTTGTTATTTTTAGAAATTGTATTAATTTTTTTCGGAAACCCCTTAATTTCGTTATTAATACAAACTTCTTTTTGATTATCGGTCAGATAAAACAAACCTTCATCACCGTAAAAATAAGTTCTGTTTTTATCAATAAAAGTTCCTTTGAAAGAAGTTCCTTTGAAATATGTTTTGAGTTGTTCGGTTTTACTGTTAAGTACTGAAATACCTTCTAATCCGACAAAATAGATTAATCCGTTTGCATCCTGACTTATTTTAAAAACAGAATTACTTGCTAAACCCGATTTTGTATTATAGACATGCATTTTTCGTCCGTTATATTTAGCAACACCTGAATAAGTGCCAAACCATAAATAACCGTCAGAATCTTGAAATATTGAAAGGACGTCTTCTTGCGGTAAACCTTTTTCTTTTCCGTAAAAAACAAAAGGAAAATATCCTTCTTGATAGGTTTCATGCAAAACTGTCAGGTAGTTTTGAGCAGATTGCATTGTCATTCCGGCTTGATGTTTAAAATATTCATCAAAAATTCCGTTTTTTCGAGCGTATTCAAAATATTCTAATATTTTTTGACGAAGCAGAGGTTGATTTTTTTTGATTGCCCAACCCATTTTTTGTATTTCACCCATTATAAACTTTGCTTCCAGTTCAGGATAATCGGCTAATTTAAAAACTGATATATTTGATATCGTATAATCTGCTTTTCCGGAAATTACATCTTCAAAAAAACTGTTGCCGTCGTTGTAATAATATTTTGATAAATTATTTTGGAGCAGAGCATATTCATATGATGAACCTTTAGATGTAACACCGGTTAATAATTTTAAATCATTTACTGATGATATATTTGTTTCTTTTTTACCGATTACAACTTTTGCATTCGGTAAAAAATCAAGTACATCTACTTTTTTTAGTCTCCAATCTAAGGGGTCTATTAAATCACATGCAACATCAAAACTATTAAACCATTTAGGGTTATAAGCACTGTCTTTAATAATAACTCCGTCATCATTTTCAAAATAATCGGAGAATTCTTTCGTAAATACAAATTCAGGTTTTAAGCCTAAATATTGAGCAAAACTTTCAGCTAATAAATGATTGAATTGCTTTTTTCCTTCGGGATGATATACTAAGTCAATGTCTCTCAGTGCAATGATTATTTTTCCGGATTTAGTTATTTCATCTAAATCACGAGTTTCAGCACCTTTTTGAAGGCTGGAATATGAATTTATTATTTCTAAATAGGTTGAGTAGTTAATATTATATTTTTCGCGGAATAGTTCATCTAATTTACCGTTTCCTTTAATGGTTTCAAAAAAGTTTTGAATTTCGGTTTTGAGTTCTTCATTTCCTTTTTTTATTGCCCAACCGACATTTTGCGGCTTATTTACCGGAAATGACAGTTTAAAATTTGTATTATTTTTTAAATAAGATAGAGCTAAAAAAGAAACGGTAATAAGACCGTCAACTTTATTTTCTTCTAATAATTTTAAAGATTCGTCTTCGGATTTTGTTTTGATAAATTGAATTCCGCCTCCGATTTTATCATTTATAATGTTTATATTTGTTTCATAAGTGGAATTTTCCATAAAAGCAATTTTTAAACCTTTTAAGTCATTATTGCTTTTAATTTTTTTTGAAATATTTTTTCGTGTAATTAAAATATCGCTGACTTGAATAATGCCTACAAAATCATAAAACTTTTTACGCCAATCGAGTATGTATATTGTTCCGCATATCAGTTCGGCTTTTTTTATAGCATCGGGCGTATAATTAATATTCGGGTTTGTTTTATAATCTTTGGGAATTTTTCCGTTATTTGAAAAAACGTCATCCCAATTTATTGTAATTTCATTAAATTCAACATCTAAAAATTTTGCAAATTCTTTTGCAGCGGTGTAGTTAACCGTATTTTTCCAGCTTTCGGTAAATGCAATATTAATTTTCCCTTCATGTTTTATTTTTTTTAATGTTTGTGAATATAAATAAAATGATGAAGAAATTAAGAAAATTAATAAAACTGTTTTTCGCAGCATTTTGATATTTTTTAGTTTTAAAAATATTTGCGTTTTCAATTTCAAGAAAAAAAGTATCAAAAATTGATACTTTTAATTGATGTCGTTTTCAAATATGTGCTCAATTTGTTTTTCGGTTTCAAGAAGTTTTGTTTTACATGTTTCGAGTAAAAACGAAACACGTTTAACTTTTTCCGTTAACAGGTCAATTTGAATGTCATTATTTTCAATTTCATTTAAAATTGTTTCAATTTCCGACAAAGCGTCATCGTATGATACATTTTTTTTTGTCATATTATTCTTCAAAAGGTATCATATTAATTTCTAATCCGGTATCTAACATATAATCTTCGATATCTTCTTCCATATCAATGTCATCTTCATCATAATACCAGTTTATTTTAATTTCACCTCCGTCATCTTCATAATCTTTCATAATGTTAAGTAAATCCAAAATACTTCTGGAAGTACTTGTATTAAAATAAGTTAATTTGATTTCTAAAGTTAAAGGATTTTTGATTTCTGTGGTATATTCTTCTAACCATTGAATTAAAGGGTCATAAAATTCTACGGTATCTTCCAAAAATGATTCGCCTGATAAAGTACAAATACCTATTTCTGCGTTGAAATCAACAGTAGGTATGAAAAAGTTAGTGTGTGAGCCTTCTATATATATATTTTCCATTTTTAAATTTTTAAAATTATTTGTCAACTTTTACGGCTAAAGAGAAATATGATGTATCAGCATCAATAGGATTTATTTCAATATCTAACGGATTTCCGGAAGTAAGAGCAACAGTAATTAAACCGATATTCGGACTTTCTTGTTCGCCCAAGTTTTCTCTTCTTACGTTTCTTTTATATTCTCTTAGTTCATCATGGTCTAATTCATTTATGTTTTTACTGTTTTCGAGAACCGGTATTAAATGTTCATTTCGTATCGGATTACCGGTAACTAATGTGAAATTTTGAACGGTTTCTTTTAAAATAATTGTTCCTGCACCTACTTCTTTTCCATTTTTTAATTTTATTTTGTCAGAAGAGTAATTGGAAATATTTTCAGCCAACTCAAAAAATATTTTAAATAATTTTTTTGTTGCTTTTTCTGAAAGGATATTTATAACATCAATATAATCACCTAAAAATGTAATTATTTTTCCGTCAACCGGACCTTTGTATGATATTCTGATTTCTTCAGAAAAAAGGCTTTGTCCTAAACTTAATTTTTTATTTATAGTAGCCATAGTTTTTAATGTTTATCAATTTTTACTGCAACAACATAAAACGATTTGTTAGTATCAATGTCAATAAATTCAATATCTAAGGGGTTTCTGGACAGTAATGCGGCTTGAACTAAGCCGATGTTTCCTGTTCCTCTGTCGCCGGCAGGTAATTTTCGGAGTTCTCTTTTATATGCTCTTAAACCGTCTCGGTCGTATGAATTAATTTTTTTAAATTTATCTCTCAAAATTTCTTTATGTTTCTCATTAATAGGATTTCCTAAAATAAAATAATAGTAATTTTCAAAATTTTGTATAATAAATGTTCCTACACCGGGGCTTTCTCCTTTTTTTGTAGCTTCTTTTTCTTCGGAATAGTATGAAATATTTTGAGCCAATTCAATAAATACTTTAAAGATGGTTTTATTTAGATTTTTGTCTTCAGAAATTGAATGTTCAATATTTTTTCCGAACATTGAAAGTACTTGTCCGTCAAACGGTCCCGTATAAGACATTAAAACATCTTTTCCTGTAATTCTTGTAAAGATACTTTCTGCTGCATCCATAATATTACCGATTAGATTTAGTTGAGTTTTAAACTAAAAAACAAATTTAACAAAATCTTAGTTTATTGCAAATAAGATTTAAGTAAAAGCATTAATTTTAATTAAAATTTAAAAATATATTGAAACATTTACTGTTTATAAATAAGATTTTACTTTTGCATAAGATATACGAAAAATAGTGCCAAAGATTACAACTCAATTAAATTTACGTTCAAACCGCAATAAATTTATAGCACAAGGTTTTTTTTTAACTGCTGCTTTAGCTGTTGCAGATACATCAACCGTTTTACCTTTAATTATTGATTATTTTAACGGAAGTGAAGTTTTAATCGGCATACTCTCATCTCTCTTAAAAGGAGGTGCGATAATTATGCAATTATGGACGGCATTTCAAGCACAAGATAAATCGAATGTTTTGGGCTCGTTAAGAAAAGTATTTGTGTATAGGTTTTTATCATGGTTTTTAATCGGTTTTTCAATTTTATTGTTTTATTCGTTAAATGATTCAATTGTTTTAATTTTTGTAAGTATTTTTTTGTTTTTATTTTCTTTTTCAGCCGGGGTAGGTGTAATATACTTTCAAGAGTTAATTGCAAAAGCATTTACTAAAAAATACAGAGGTAAAGCAATTGCTTATAAACAAATAGCATCCGGTTTAGCCGGGATTATAAGCGGTGGCATTTCCGGTTTTATTTTAGAATTATTTTCGGCTCCGGTTAGTTTTGCATATTTGTTTTTTTTCAGCAGTTTTGTGATGTTATTCGGAATTTTATTTTTTTGGAATTTTAAAGAAATAGAGAAAAAAGATACCAATCAAAAGGAAAAGAATTTTGGTTTATTTTTGAAAGGGGCAGGTGCAGCATTTATATCCGATAAAAGTCTTCAATTTCAAACATTAACACGTTTTTTGTCATACAGTTTGTTTTTTGTTTTTCCGTTTTTTATTTTACATGCAAAAAATCAAATCGGTATCGAAGGAAAAGAAATCGGTCTGATAATTTCATTGCAGATGATAGGGGCGGTTGGCGGTAATTTATTATGGGCTTTTTTAGCTTCTAAAAATTTAAATCGTTGTGTAATTGTTATTTCTTTTTTTCTTTCAATAATTGCTGTGTTGTTGGTTTTTAGGGCTGAAACAATAGAGATTTATTATGTTATTTACTTTTTGGCAGGTGCTTCAATTGACGGATTCAGATTAGCATACAGTAACTTAATATTAATAATTGCACCGGAAAATAAACGACCGATGTATGTGGCTGTTCAAAATAATTTATCATCTTTCGGTTTATTTTTTGCCATTCCGGGCGGAATATTTTTAAAACTGACTAATTTTAATACGGTATCAATAATTACGATTTTCCTTTTAATTACAGGATTATGGTTTAGTTTTTTTCTAAAAAAGCAATAATTAAAAAAAATAAATGGATATATTAAAACAAATATATTTACGGTATGGTGTTGATATTAATTCAATTGCAGTAACGGTATTTGGTAAAACATATTCATGTGTGCAATTAATTGACGGAAAAATAGGTGTTGCAGCAAATTTATTCGGAATTGAATCTTTTTCAAAAGACGTGTTGAAAACTCCTGATTTTACGGATTTAACTCATCGAAATGTTTTAATCGCGTACTATAATGCAATGTTTAATATTTTCAATAACAGATTAACAAGTTCTGATATTTTTGATTTTATAAAATTTGAAAATTATTCAAATATTGTTATGGTAGGGTATTCTGTTCCGATGTATGACAAATTGATGTCTCGAAACATAAAATTATCTGTTTTTGATTATTCTGTAAATAATCGGATAGTAAAAGACCAAAACGAACTTGATGAAACGTTGATACAATCTGATTTAGTTATTTTAACTGCTACATCTTTAATTAACAATACATTTGATAATATTGTGAAGCAAACCGGCAAAAATTGTGAAATATATATCTTCGGTGCTTCAACGATGTTAAATAAAGAATTTTTTGAATATGAAAATGTAAAAGGATTATTCGGAACCGTATTTGAGCAAGCTAATTCAGAAATTCTTAAAATAGTCGGCGAGGGCTTCGGATACAGAAATCTAAAACAAAACGGAAAAAAAGTTGCTTTGATAAGGTAATTAAATGGAGAGGTTTAAAAAGAAATTTAAAGATATTTGGCTCAAAGCAGCAGTATTAGGCAGTTTATGGGGTAGTATCGAAATAATATTCGGAAGTTTTTTTCATAATATTAAAGTTCCTCTTGCCGGTACTATGTTAGCAATTATCGGAATAAGTATTCTGGCGGCATTCGGACAATCATGGAAAGATAAGGGCATTTTTTGGCGAGCTGCTTTAATTAGCGCAGTAATTAAATCAATTTCACCAAGTGCTATATTAATCGGACCGATGACCGGAATTTTTTTAGAAGGATTATTATTTGAATTATCGGTAAGAATTTTCGGACGTAACTTAATCGGATACATATTTGGCGGTATTTTAGCTTTATATAGTGTTGTTTTTCATAAAATTATTACCCTGTTAATTATATACGGTTTTGATTTAGTTAGGATTACCGAGAATTTTTATTTGTTTATTACAAAGCAAATTAATCTTGAAGGTATTTCATTTGTCAGTGCCTTTTTTCTCTTGAGTCTGTTTTACGTGTTGCTTGGTGTAATTGCATCATTATTAGGGATATATATCGGACGAAAAGCTAAAAATAATGACTTAAAACATTCAAGAGAAAAAAAAATAAATTTAACTCGCGTAAACGATTTAATAAACCCGGAAAATCATAAAAGCTCTACACTTTTATTGTTTTTACATTTGATTTTTATAATCGGAATTTTAGCACTTACAAATTTATTGTCGGTTGAAATTGCCATAGGTTTAAGTCTGATTTATTCCGCTCTGACAATTTTAAAATATAAAAGAGCTTTACGATATTTTAAACGTCCGGGATTTTGGATTCAAATTTTGATTTTTGTTTTTATTTCAGCTGTTTTTTATAACGGATTTAATCACAAAGAATATTTTACGGAAGATGGTTTGTATGCCGGTTTGAAAATGGGTGTCAGAGCTATTATGGTTGTTATCGGGTTTTCAGCAATCAGTTCGGAACTCAGAAACCCTTTTATAAAAGCGTTTCTTTATAAAAAAGGGTTCCGGCAATTTTATACAGCATTGGGTCCGGCATTTTCAGTTTTACCTTATTTAATGAAACATTCAGCACATCCCAAAAAAATATTAAAACATCCGATTCAATCTTTGGTTAAAAACATAACAGAAGCCGAATTCATTTTAGAAGAATTTAAAAAACAAAAAAATAACTTGGAAGTTATTGTAATTAAAGGGAAAAAACAAGGCGGTAAAACAACATATGTGAAAAAACTGATTAATTTATTAAACGAACAAGGAGTTAAAGTTTCAGGTTTTCTTGCAGAAGGTTCTTTTAAAAATAACATCAGAAATGAATTTTCAATTAAAAATATTTTAACCGGTGAAAGTCATAAATTATGCAGTATCGTTGAAAATAAATTTCAACAAAAAATCGGAAAATTTTATTTTAACGAAAACGGATTAGAATTCGGCAAAAGTATTTTAAAACCTTTGAATACTGTTAATACCGATTTTGTAATTATTGACGAAATCGGGCACTTAGAATTAAAAGGGAAGGCTTGGTCCGAATCAATCGAGTTACTTTCGGAATATGAAAAACCGATAATGATTTGGGTTATTCGAGAGCATTTGGTATATGATATTTTAAGACGCTTTGGAGTTACCGGAGCATTGATTATTGATATTGAAACGGATGATATTTACAAATCTACCGAAGAAATTAAATTATTGTTGTAATTATTAATGTGTATAAATATAGACATTTAGTTCATTTTTGAATAAAATACAAATTATATGTTTTATTTTGCATGATTGTTGCATATCTGAAAAAAACTAAACTATTATGAGAAGATTGACATTATTTTTTACATTTTCAATGTATTTTATTTCAGTTGGAAACGCACAAAGTGCCGGTGCAGCTGAAAAATTGCTTTTAGCCGGTGATTTTCCCGAAGCTATTAAAATGTATGAAAAACTAATTGATAAAAACCCTGATAAAGCAGTTTATCATATGAATTTGGGTGAATGTTATTTAAGAACTCCGGAAAAATGCAATTTAGCAATTCCTGTTTTGGAAAAGGCTGTTGCATTATTTAAGGAAGAAAAAAATACCATGGGATATATTGATGCTAAATTTTTATTAGGGAAAGCATATCATGTCAATCATATGTTTAATGAAGCAATTCAAGCGTATAATGAGTTGGTTATAAACAAAGAATATAAAAAATACAATTCAGTTGCAATAATTGAAAATGAAATTCGAGCATCAGAAGCAGCAATAGCAGAATTTAAAAAATTCAAAAAAATAAAAGTAAGTTCTCCGGGAGATGCAATAAATACGGGATATACACAGCACTCACCATTTTTTGCGGAGGATATCGGTTTACTTATCTATACGTCTAAAGAAAAAACATCATTCAGGGAAAAACAAACAAATGACGGTGAATTTGATGAAAACATTTTTTTTATTTATATTGATAATGAAAATGATAAAGAACCTGACCCGTTTTCAAAACCTTTAAATTCAAAGGATAATGAAGCCAGTTGTTGGATGTCAAAAGACGGCAAAACCATGCTGATACATCGCGACGGAGATATACTTATGAGTACAAACTCAGGAAACGAATGGTCTCAACCCGAAAAATTTAAAGAAATTAATTCTAAATACAGCGAAACACACGCTTCTATGAATACCGAGCAAGATTTGGTGTTTTTTTCAAGCGACAGACCGGGAGGAAAAGGAGGAAAAGATATTTGGTATATTAAAAAAGGGAAAGACGGAAATTGGTCGGAAGCCAAAAATTTAGGCAAAAAGATAAATACCAAGTTTGATGAAGAAAGTCCGTATATACATCCGAAAGGTACTTTGTTTTTCAGCTCAAAAGGTCATAATTCAATAGGCGGGTATGATATTTTTAAAGCAGCAGGCAACGGAGATGTGAAGTTTGAAACTCAGATTAATTTAGGCATGCCCACAAATTCCGTTGATGATGACATTTTTTACTTTGAAACTTCGGATAATTCACGTGCGTTTTTTATGTCAAAAAGACCCGAAGGAAAAGGGAGAGGAGATATTTTTGCAATAAATTATTTAGATTCTTCATTATACCATTTGCTTGTTACCGGGAATGTACAAAGTAAAAACGGAAATTCTTGTACAGTTAAATTTAGCGATGTCGGCGATAAAAAAAGTTTGTTTAATCAAAAAACTGACGGCGATTTTTCAACAAACGTAAACAGAGATAAAGTTTATTTTGCATCTTTAGAATCGGACGGTCATTATTTTGAAGCATTCACATTTTCAGCACCTTATGGAGACGACCAAGAAAAAAATATAGGAAATTATAATTTAGATAAAATTGAATACGGTAAAGTTCATAAAGTATATTCCTTAGATTTTGAAGAAAATGAAAGTTCTTTAACAAACGAAAATATTTTATTTTTAAATGTTCTTTCTGATTTTATGACCGTTAATAATAATTTAATGATTAATATTTCAACACCGGCTGAAAATGATAGTAAAGAGACAAAAGAACGCAAGCAAAATGCCATTAATTACTTAAAAAGAGAGGGCTTGAGTGATGACAGAATTTTTGTTGATATTTTGAAATATAAAGATTTGAATGACGATTTGACGATTACAATTTTAGATAAAACCGGAGCTGATGTTGCATTTAATGATGTTGTTGAAAATACCGACGGTAATGAAAGCAATTTAGATTCAGGTGATTTAAGCGGCATTTATACAATTCAATTAGGAGCTTTTAAAAAGAAAATATCAAAAGACCATCGGTTTTTTAAAGATTTTCGCGGAAAAGTTAAGTTAAGAAATACCGGGCAGGATGACTTTAATCATTATACTTACGGCAAATACAAATACAAAGCAGATGCAGAAAAGTATTTGATAACTATTCACAGCATGGGTTTTACAGATGCCTTTATAAGAGAATTAAGTTGGTATAATAATTAGTACCTTTAATAAATTACCGGTTAGAGGCTCATAAATATGAGCCTTTTTTATATTTTAAATCCCAGAATTAAAATATCATCAATTTGTTTACTGCCCGCTTTCCAATTTGCATAAATTTTTTCTAAGACTTCGTTTTGGTCTTGAAGTGATTTTTTGTGATTTTGCAAAAGAATTTTTTGAAAACGTTTAATTTTAAATTTTTCACCTGTTTTGCCGTTAAATTGGTCAACATAGCCGTCAGAAAATATATAAACCAAGTCTCCTTCTTTTAGTTGCATCGAATGGTTCTTAAATGATATTTCTTTAATATAACTACCCACCGGATTCATTGTCGGCTCCAAAACAATTAAAATTCCGTCTCTGACTATGTAAATCGGATTATTTGCCCCTGAATATTCTAATACTTTTGTTTTTTTATTTAATGAACAAAATACCATATCAATACCTTCGGTTTGTTCATTTAGGCTATTTGTTTGCTTAAATGATTCTTTTATTTCTTTGCGTAAAATTTCTAAGACATCGCTCGGTTTTGTTATGTCAGAACGGCGAGTAATTTCATTTAATAATGACATTCCGAGCATACTTACAAGGGCTCCGGGTATTCCGTGTCCGGTGCAATCTGCAACTACTATTGCTAAAAAATCATCATTGTGATATGAAAATTCTCTTGCCCAATAAAAATCACCGCTGATAATATCTTTCGGATGAAAAATAATAAAATATTCAGAAAAATTTGACTGAAATAATTGTAAGGACGGAAACATTGCCGACTGTATTTTTCCGGCATAATTTATACTGTCTGTAATTTTAATATTGGTTTTCTCTAATATTATCGTTTGCAGGTTTAATTCTGAAGTTCTTTTGTTTACTTGTAATTCCAAATTTTCTTTTGCTTTTCTGAGGGATTTTACACGTAAATTAATTATCAGATAAATGAAAATTATAAGTAGTGTTAAAGCACTTAAAATAAACCATAGATTCTGCCAAAAGGGTGCTTTAATTTTAAATTTAACTGATACAGGTTTATTGTTCCAAATATCATCATTATTTGCAGATAAAACTTGAAATTCATAATTTCCGGGTGCAATATTTGTAAAAACGGCTTTATTATCAAGGGTAGGAGGGGACCATTTATCACTTTGCCCTAATAATCGATATTTGTATTGAACTTTTTGCGGGTTTGAAAAACATAAACCGATAAAATCAAAGCTCAAATGATTTTGATTGTACGGTAAAATAAGATTTTTCGGAATGTCATTTATTATTGTATCTGAAAATTTTGACCAATCTGTAGGTTCAAAAAACAACCTGATGCCTGTAATATATGTTTTGTTTTCGGTATAATTTATTTTATCGGCTGCGGCATTATATTTTACAGCTCCGTTAACGGTACCGAACCAAATTGATCCGTTCTTATCTTCTACGGCAGCATTAATATTTGTTTCAATGCCTATAAACCCTTCATCTTTTGTGTAGTTTTTAATTCTGATAATTGAATCGGCATCGTTAAAAATTAATTTATCAACTCCTCTTTCACTACCGCACCAGATATTATTTTTTGAATCGTTAAAAATAACATAAATATTATCGGAATTTAAACCGTTTTGTTTTTGAAACGGCATTACAGAATATTTACCGTCGATTTCTTTAATTCGGTATAATCCGGACGAACCCGTTCCTATCCATACTTCGTCTTTTCGTATAGCAATGCTGCGAATAAAATTCAGATTATATTCTGATTTGAAATTTTCAATTTTGTTATCCGTAATTTTGAATAAACCGTCATTTAAAGAACCTACCCAAATATTTTTGTAAATATCTTCGTTAACAGCCATTATGTCAGTAAATTTATATCCGGAACCATCACCGAAATGAGATAAAATATTATTTTTATAAACGAATATTCCTTCTCCGTTTGTACCGAACCATATTCGTTTTTTGCTGTCTTTAAATGCCGTCAGAACTCGTGTTGAAACAGTTTTATAATTTACAGGTTTAATTTTTTCGAACTCAGAACCGTTAAATCTGATAATTCCGTTGTTTCCGGAAGCCAATAAAAAATTTCCCAGCTCATCTGTTTCTATATCAAAAAAATGATTGTCGATACTTCCGTTTTCTTTAGTGAAATTTTTATAGTTTTTTCCGTCAAATTTTGTTAAACCGAATCCGTATGTTGTAAACCAAATATTATTGAATGTATCTATTTTCATGCCCATTACGATTTCATTTTCAAAAGAACTGATTTGGTCGTAATGAACAAAAGGAATTTTGGTATTAATCATTGTAGCGCCGTTTCTGCCTCCTATCCAAATATTTTTTTCAGCATCTTCAAATATTGATAACACAACGGCATTTGATAAACCTGATTCAACAGTTAAATTATGAAACGTATTTTGTGCGTAAAATCCGCATCCTTTTAGTTCCGATGAATACCAAAGTTTATTTTCTGAATCTATCAATAAATTATCTATATTGTTGCTCAGTAAACCATTTTCTTGTGTTAAATGGAGTATTTTATCGTTAGAAATTTTATAAATACCGTTTTCACCGGCAATCCATAAATTTGAATGTTTATCTTCTGCAAAAGTATTAAATGTTGAATGAATTTTGCTTTTGTCTATTTTAATCGGAATAAGTTCTGAATTTTTTAAGCGATAGATTTCATTTGCCGTTAAAGCCCAAAGTTCTCCGTTCAAACGTGTAATGATTTTTTTGGGTTTAATTTCTTTTGATAATTTTATAACTCGGTCATTTTTAATTATATGTGAACCTTCTGTAGTGGTAACAAAAATCGTACTGTCGGGTAGCTCATAGGTATAATAAATTGTGTTGGAAAATAATCCGTCAGATATTGAAAAGTTTTCAAATTTATTATTTTCAAATTTTGATAAGCCGTTTTTTGTCGAAAACCAGAACCTCCCTTTTGAATCCTGCATAATATGATTTACAAAATTGCTGCTTAGTCCGTTTTTTTCATTGTAAATCGTAAAGGTATATCCGTTAAATTTTACAGTGCCTATTTGTGTTGCAAACCACATAAAGCCTTCTTTGTCTTGCATAATGTAATTTGCATTAGATTGGGGAAAACCGGTTTCAACAGTGTAATTTGTAAAGTTAAAATATTGAGCAATTAATAATTTGTTGTTCAATATTATAAAACAAATTAACAAAAAAGATTTTATGATATAATTCGTTTTATTCACAGATAAAGTTTTTTTCTATGAACAAAATTTTTTTAAGATTTGAATTTTGTTCTATGACAACATTTTTTTTACTGTTTCGGCAATCAATTTTCCTTCACTTTTTCCGGCAAGAGATTTAGATGCATACCCGATAACTTTACCCATTTCTTTTATTGATGAAACACCCAGTTCTACAATAATTTGTTTTATTTCGGCAGTGAGTTCTTCTTCACTTAGTTGTTTTGGTAAATAAGCTTGTAAATGATTTACTTCATTCATTTCAGTCTCAAATAAATCAACTCTGTTTTGAGTTTTATAAATTTCGGCTGAATCTTTTCGTTGTTTAATCATTTTTTGCAACAATTTGATAATTTCATCATCTGAAATTTCTCCTTTACCGCTGCCGGAAGTTTGGATTAATAAAATTTGTGCTTTTACGGCTCTGAGTGCGGAA
This sequence comes from Acetofilamentum sp., assembly GCA_020720665.1. Classification (GTDB taxonomy): domain Bacteria; phylum Bacteroidota; class Bacteroidia; order Bacteroidales; family JAADGE01; genus JAADGE01. The sequence goes on from DYOF01000007.1 coordinate 24,489, forward strand.
AGTTTGTCTTTGTTTTTTTCTTTCATAGCCGATGTTAAATCGGATAGTATTTGTTCATACAAATTCATAATCTGTTTATTTAAAGAATTGTAAAATTAAGTCTTTTTTTATATTGAGCAATTAAAATTTTGGATGTTGAGTTATCTCATCCATTACATATACAAAAGCCCCGAATGTGTTTTTTTCAGGGCTTTTGATAAAAAATGAGCTTAATTTGAAATCTGATAATGTGAACCCGAAGGGATTCGAACCCCTAACCTTCTGATCCGTAGTCAGATGCACTATCCAATTATGCTACGGGTCCATATCAAGATTGCAAAATTATAAAAAAAATGAAAACACTCAAATTATTTAATTTATGTTTTAATGTCTTATGTTAAATTCTTGCAAAAATAATTAAGTAAATTTTAGGAATAAATTATTAATTCTAATTTTGTATTCTTATATTAATTAATAAATGGATATTGAAAGATATGCCGGAATTGATATCGGTTCAAATGCGGCAAGACTGATTATTAAAGATATACACCCTTTAGATAACAATAAATTTTTTCTGAAAAAAAGGGTATATATTCGTTTGCCTTTACGTCTGGGAACTGATGTATTTTCATCAGGTATTGTCAGTAACGAGAAAATTGCTGAGTTTGAAAAAGCAATGAAAATATTTCGTGAAATCATGGATTACAATAATATCACAAAATATAGGGCTTGTGCAACTTCTGCTTTGAGAAATGCATTGAACAGTGCAGATATAATTACTAATATTAAAAATTTCGCTCAAATTGATATTGAAATTATTGACGGTTATGAAGAGGCTCATTTATTGTACATTACAGTACGAGAATTTTTAAAACGAAAAAAAATTTATGTTTCGGCAGATTTAGGAGGCGGTAGTTTGCAATTGGGAATATACAAATATAACGAGTTTATTTGGGGGCATGCCTTTGAAACCGGAACATTACGTTTTTTAACAAACACTGTTAAAAGAGAAGAAATAAGAAAATTAATTAAAAAAGTTTCAGAAATTAAGAATGAATACCCAAACGCACAGTTAGTCGGTTCCGGAGGTAACATTAACAAAATAAGTAAATTGCTTCGAAAGAAAAATGTAAGTTATAAAGATTTGATTCTTTTATATAAAAAATTATCTATAATTTCTTACTCCGACAGAATTGAAAAATACGGATTAAGGGAGGATAGAGCTGATGTGATTATCCCGGCACTTAAAATGTATATTAAGACCTTGAAATTTTCAGATTCCGATTATATTATTGTTCCGAAAACAGGTTTGGCAGACGGCATTATTCAGAAATTATTTAACGATGATTTCGGTTGTGAAAAATTAAAATTCAGATTACCTTCAATACTATCATAAAATTTATTTTCTGATAAAAAATGACAACCCAAATACGATATATTAATATTTTTTTACTAAATTTTATTTTAGTATTTGTTGTGCAATATGTTAATGGTCAGAATATTAACAAAATATCAGCACATCAGGATCATAAAGACTATTTTGATTCTTTGGCTCAATTTTCACCCGAAGAGTTCATATTATATAAAACACCGACAAAATTGCAACCGGATAAGCATAAAAAAGATTGCACTCTTGAAAAAATTGTTTTCGGTTGGCATCCGTCTTGGTCTGATGGTTTAGAAACCAATTATCAATGGAATTTACTTTCTGATTTATCCTATTTTTCTTATGAAATTGATTATCTGACCGGAGACCCCTTAACTATACATGATTGGGAAACAGCTTCGGTTATTGACGAAGCGATGGCAAATGGTGTACGTGTTAATTTATGTGTTACTTTGTTTGAAAATCATGAAGAATTTTTTGCCAATACTTCGGCACAGCAAAATTTAATTGATAATTTATTAAGTTTAGTTCAAAACAGAAATGCTGACGGAGTAAATATAGATTTTGAATTGGTTCCCGAAAATGAAGCCGTAAATTTTAATAATTTTTTAGTTAATCTCGCTACGCAGTTTCATGCCGAAAATACAGATTATCAGGTTAGTATTGCTTTGCATGCGGTTGATTGGAACAGCATTTATAATATTCCGGTTTTAAAAGATTATATCGATTTGTTTATTATAATGGCTTACGATTATTATTGGCCAGGCAGCTCTATTGCCGGACCTTCGGGACAATTATACATGATGAATACTTTTGAACGAACAATAAGTCGTTCAATTATCGATTATTTATATGCCGGCGTACCCCGTGAAAAATTAGTTTGCGGACTGCCTTATTACGGTTACGAATGGCAAACAACGTCTGATAATGTTCCTGCTACGGCAACAAATAACGGTGTTGCAAGAACAATTAAAACCATTAAAAATAATTCGAACGGTTATTATTCAAACAGACTGACGGATGCTAACAGCTTATGTTCGTATTATAATTACTATTCCGGCGGAACATGGCATCAGGCGTGGGTTGATGATGAAAATTCATTAAAATATAAATATGATGTCGTTCAACAACAAGATATTGCAGGTATCGGAATATGGGCATTAGGTTATGATGACGGTTATACCGAAATGTGGGATTTAATTGAAACAAATTTTACAAATTGTAAGTTTGTACCTTCCGAATATGATTTTTTTGATATGGGCGGACCCACTCGTAACCATTATAACCGTGAAAATTATACATTTACAATTGCACCGACTGATTATACCGATTATTTAGCTTTAGCTTTCAATTCATTTAAACTTGAAGCTGATTATGATTCCTTATGGATTTATGACGGCTATAATACCGAAGCACCGCTAATCGGAGGCTATTCAGGTACTGTAAGTCCGGGTACGATTGAGGCAAGCGGCGGAGCACTGACACTTAAGTTTTTTTCTGACGGAGCCACAGTTTATTCGGGTTGGAATGCCAAGTGGAGATGTTCTCCTGTTTCGGTTTCCGGTGCTAAAAATGAAAAAATTAATATTTTTCCGAATCCGGCGGATAATTGCATTTTTATTTCTGAAGCTGTTGAAAAATTGGACATCTGTACTTTAAGAGGAACCCTATTAAAATCATTCACAAGTATTAATAAAGTTGATATTTCGGATTTATCCGACGGGATATATTTATTAAAAATTAAGATTCGGAATACTGAACATGTAAAAAAAATTGTGATTCAACATTAATGTATGCCTGTTTATCAGCTTTCTGAAAAACTTATTTTTCCTCATCCGAAACTTGCCGAAGACGGTGTTCTCGCTATCGGCGGCGATTTATCTCCTGAACGACTGATTTTAGCCTATCAAAACGGTATTTTCCCATGGTATAATGAAAATGAACCGATTATTTGGCATGCCCCAAATCCGCGTTTTGTATTATTTCCCGAAAAATTTAAAAAATCGGATAGTTTAAAACAACTAATTAAAAAACAATTATATACGTGTACGTTTAACATGCAATTTGAAGATGTAATGCGAAATTGCAAAACAATAAAACGAAAGAATGAAGACGGTACATGGATAAGTAATGAAATAATTGAGGCTTATTACAGATTGTTTCAATACGGTTTTGCTCAATCGGTTGAAGTGAAAAACAATGAAGGAAAGTTGGTCGGCGGTTTATACGGTGTTACAATCGGAAAAGTTTTTTTCGGCGAATCCATGTTCAGCATTGAACCAAATACATCTAAACTTGCCTTAGCTTGGTTAATTGAAAATTCAGATTATAAATTAGTTGATACACAGGTATATACAAATCATTTAAACAGTTTAGGTGCCGAATTTATTTCGCTAAAAAAATTTCTTTTATTATTACAAAAATACATTTATGAGTAAGAAAAAATCTTACCCGACCTCGTGTTATGTTAAGAATAATATGACGGTGAAATTTCAGGAGAAATCATATGACAAGTGCATGAATTACTGCACGTTACAAATGCTTTCACCTGACAAATACACTTAACTTAACACTAGCACTTGTATTGAGTTTTCTCCCGACAAAATTCAATACAACGTATTTTAATTTTTTTCAATTGCTGTACGTTTCTGCATATTTTATACTTTTGACAGCAGCAGGGGAAACATACATGACAAAAGCATAACTATCGTCATATAATTCAGCAATTCACGAATAAAAAGACACTATCCTGAACAGTGTATAAAAGCCGATTAAGAAATCGGTTTTACACAATTTTAGGAAAAAAAAAACTGTCCTTTTCGGACAGCTTTTTACGAGATAAATATTATTTTACATCATACCGCCCATACCGCCCATTCCTCCGGGAGGCATCATCGGAGCACCTTTGTCGTCAGATTTTTCTTCAACTATAACAGCTTCAGTTGTTAAGAACATACCGGCAATTGATGCAGCATTTTCAAGAGCAATTCGAGTAACTTTTGTGGGGTCGATAACACCCGCTTCAAATAAGTTTTCAAATTTATCGGTTCTTGCGTTGTAGCCGAAATCTGCTTTTCCTTCTTTAATGCGTTGAACAATAACAGCTCCCTCTTTGCCTGAATTTTGAGCAATTTGTCTGGCAGGTTCTTCAATTGCACGTTTAATAATTTCAATACCGATTGTTTCATCGTCATTTTCACCTTTTAAGTTCTCTAATGAATTTAAGGCTCTGATGTATGCAACACCGCCGCCGGGCACAATACCTTCTTCAACGGCGGCTCTTGTGGCGCTTAAGGCATCATCAACACGATCTTTTTTCTCTTTCATTTCAACTTCTGAGGCTGCTCCTACATATATTACGGCAACTCCGCCTGCTAATTTTGCTAATCGTTCTTGTAATTTTTCCTTGTCGTAATCGGAGCTTGTATTTTCTATGTGCTTTTTAATTTCATTTACGCGTGCACTAATTAATTCTTTGGTACCGGCTCCGTTTACAATTGTAGTGTTTTCTTTGTCCATTAGAATTTTTTCGGCAGTACCGCACATTTCAATTGTAGCTTTTTCCAGTTCGTAGCCTTTTTCATCAGTAATAACAGTACCTCCGGTTAAAATAGCAATATCTTCTAACATCGCTTTTCTTCTGTCGCCGAAGCCCGGAGCTTTTACAGCAGACACTTTAATCGTTCCTCTTAATTTGTTGACAACTAATGTTGTTAATGCTTCACCTTCAATGTCTTCTGCAATAATCATTAACGGACGTCCGCTTTGAGCTGCCGGTTCTAAAACAGGCATTAAATCTTTCATTGCAGATATTTTTTTGTCGTGTAACAGGATATAAGGGTTTTCTAAAACCGCTTCCATTTTTTCTGTATCTGTAATGAAATAAGGAGAAATATAGCCTCTGTCAAATTGCATACCTTCAACCACTTCAACCGTTGTATCCATTCCTTTGGCTTCTTCAACGGTTATTACTCCGTCTTTTTTTACAATTTTCATCGCATCAGCAATGTGCTTACCGATTTCAGAATCGTTATTTGCTGAAATTTTTGCTACTTGTTCAATTTTGTCGCTGTCTTCACTTACAACTTGGGATTGTTTTTTTAAATCTTTAACAATAGCTTTAACGGCTTTATCGATACCTCTTTTTAAATCCATCGGATTAGCTCCTGATGTTACATTTTTTAGACCGACATTAATAATTGCTTGTGCCAAAACGGTTGCGGTTGTGGTTCCGTCACCTGCATCATCACCTGTTTTGGAAGCAACTTCTTTTACCATTTGTGCCCCAATATTTTCATAAGCATCGGGTAAACTAATTTCTTTTGCTACGGTTACTCCGTCTTTTGTTATTTGTGGTGCACCGTATGATTTTTCAATTACAACATTTCTTCCTTTAGGACCTAATGTTATTTTAACTGCATTTGCAAGTTTATCAACTCCTTTTTTTAGTGAATCTCTTGCTTCAATGTCAAATAAAATTTCTTTTGCCATTTTTATATGATTATTAGTTAAAAAATACTGAATTAATTGTCGTGAATTTTACATAATTTGTGCCAAATGTTTTTTTATAAAAAACAATAAAGCATAATAAGACTTTTTATCAGGTTTTATTAAGTTAAGAAAAAAGTGTTTATTTAAAAAACATTTATTCAAGTAGTTATGTGTTTTTTAATTTGCAGTTACAGAACAAATCGACCTGACAAATAGGCATAACAGGAAAAAAACATGTCAGCGTATTCGCTGACATGTTTTATATAATGATAAAGAATATCAATTATTTTTTTTCATTTAAAGCATTAACTTCATCAGGAGTAAGGATATTCGGAGTTTTTTCCATTTGGTTTAACTCTTTTAAAGCTTCTTGAGCTTTTGATTCGGCACTCTCTTGTGGTTTGTTTAATGATAAACTTGCTGTTACGCTGAATACGATTAGGGCAATGGCTAATGTCCAAGTTGTTCGTTCTAAAAATTTATTAGTTTGAACTACTCCGCCAATATTTCCTGCACTTCCGAAGGTTGAAGATAAACCTCCGCCTTTTGAGTTTTGTGCTAAAACAATAAGTATCATTAAAATGCTTGCTGCGATAATCAATATAATTGCTAATGTTAACATATCTTTTTTAGTTTAATTTTTTTGTTTCTTCAATTTTGCTTGCAAAGTAATCTTTTTTTTCCGGATTTTTCAAAATTAATTTTTCAAATATTTCAATTGCTTGATCATATTTTCCCTGGTTAATGAATATACTTGCCATTAATTCAGTAACAACGGGTGTTTTTATTTTTATACTTTCCTCTGAAATATCTTTTGTGTCTGTTTTTTCAATATCTTCTCTTTTTAATGAGGGTTTTTCTTCTACAAATTTTTGAATTAAGTCTTCGTTTTCGGTCGGATTTATCTGCTCAGTTTTTATTTCTTGATGTTTTTGAGAATGCATTTTGTTTTTTAATGCTTCAATTCTTGCAAAAACATCATCGGCAGCTTTTGTTTTAACATCGGTCTGTTGTTGATGTATAATTTTTTGTTTTGTAGGTTCCGGTTCTACTTTATCCTGTACTTTTTCAAGAATTATTTCTTCTGTTTGTGATTTGTTTTCGAGAATTTCTTTGTCTTTGTTATCGGGTTTGTTAAATGTAATTTCGATGTCTTCTGTTTTGCTTTCAATTTTTGATTCGTCAATAAATTCAATTATATCGTTTTGAATTTCAGTACTTTCAATATTATTTGAAGTTTCAGAAATATCTTTTGTGTCTGTTTTTTCAATATCTTCTCTTTTTAATGAGGGTTTTTCTTCTACAAATTTTTGAATTAAGTCTTCGTTTTCGGTCGGATTTATCTGCTCAGTTTTTATTTCTTGATGTTTTTGAGAATGCATTTTGTTTTTTAATGCTTCAATTCTTGCAAAAACATCATCGGCAGCTTTTGTTTTAACATCGGTCTGTTGTTGATGTATAATTTTTTGTTTTGTAGGTTCCGGTTCTACTTTATCCTGTACTTTTTCAAGAATTATTTCTTCTGTTTGTGATTTGTTTTCGAGAATTTCTTTGTCTTTGTTATCGGGTTTGTTAAATGTAATTTCGATGTCTTCTGTTTTGCTTTCAATTTTTGATTCGTCAATAAATTCAATTATATCGTTTTGAATTTCAGTACTTTCAATATTATTTGAAGTTTCAGAAATATCTTTAACATTTATAGGTTCTGATGGTTTATCAATTATAAATTCAATTTCATTTTCGGAAGATTGCGATTGTATAGTTTTAGTTTCTGTTTCAATTTCAATACTATTATTTTCTTGTGTAAATTGTTGTGTTTCAAACTTATTTATTTCAATTTCGGTGTTAATGTTTTGTGAATCTGATTTTTTTGACCCTATAATTTTATCATAGATATTTTCAATTACATTTCCTTCTTCTTCTTTTTTGTTTTCAGTTATAGTGTTAATTTCTTCAATTATTATATTAGGTTTCTCTTTATAATCAGGTTTAAGGTCAGATTTTGTATCGTTTGATAATGTAATTATTTTGGTAAACGGGTCGGTGTCTTTTATCAATACGTTTTCATCATCGGTTGTTTCACTTTTCTTTTTTGGTTTTAGTTTGTTTGCTTCGGGTATTTCTGCTTCTATAATAATAAGGTTTTCATTTTCTGTTTTTAGTTGTGTTTCAATAATGGTTTTCGGGTGTTCTGAGTTTTCGTCAGTTTGTGATATTTGATTTATATTTTCTTCTGTTACGTCAGATTTGTTTTCTCTGAACTTCAAACGTTCTTCTTTTCTTCGTTCTCTTTCAAGCCTTTTTTGTTCACGATCCTGTTCGGAATTTTGTTCTTCACGGAGTTTTCTTTTTTCAGCCATTCGTTTTTCGCGTTCAATTCTCTTGAATTCTCTTTCTTCTGTTATTTCTGTTGAAACGGCTTGAAAATCTTGTTGGGTTTCTTGTTCAGCGTCAATAATATTCGGCTTTTTTACTTTCACACTATAATTGTCAGGTTCATTGACAAGGATTTCAAAAATTGGTTTAAAGAAATTGTCTATTATTGACAAATGCTTAGTTTTTCCGTTTTGGTTTAATGCGTCACCTTTATCAACTTGTCTTTTTCTTCTTCGTTGATCAATTTTTTCTCGAATATTTTTTCTTGTTTGACTTTCTTCTTTTTTTTCTTCATTTTTAACTTCAATGGTTTTTACAACTTCTTTTAAATTTATTAAATCATGCAAAATTTCACGATTCGGAACTGAAGCTGAAATTTTTTGAATTTGTGTGTTATATATTTCAATATTTGTATTGTGTGCTGCTTTAACAAACAATAATTGGGCTGTATGAAAAAATGGGTATTTATTTAAAAGGTCTTGAATTTTAATGAAGTCATCTTCTTTTAAATGAATAGGGTCTGCAATAAATGATTTTAGTTCTTGGATTTCCATTTGCTTATATTTTACCAATTAACAACAGATTTGTTGAATATATCATCAATTAATTCTTTTACAATAGTTTCTGTTAATGCATCTTCAACGTCCGATAATAATTCAGTGCTTAAGTAATCATCGTATCTTGAAAACGTATTGTCAAAATTAAATTTCGGATTATTTAAACTTGTATATTTTACTCGTACAGTAATTGTTAGTCTGTTTGATTGAGCTTGTTCATCTTGGGTAATGGCTACCGGTTTTGTATCGTATCCTGTAATTTCGCCTTCAAATATTAAATCACCGTTTAAATCAACAAGGTTTAAACTTGTTTGAGATAAAAACCTATCTTTAAGTGATTCTGTAAATGTTTGGCTTAAATTAGGGTTGACAATAGCGGCTCTGTTCTGAAAAAATTTAACTGTAAATGTTTTATCGTCAGGATGTAATGAAGCACCTGAAAACCTGTAAATTCCGCAAGAAAGAAAAAACAAGAAGCTAAGAAAAATGGTTAATATTTTTGAATTAATTCCTTTCATTATACAGAGATGTCATATTCTTTAAGTTTTCTGTACAAAGTTCGTTCCGAAATTCCTAATTCGTCAGCAGCATGCTTTCTTTTTCCGTGATGTTTTTCTAAAGCTTTTTGAATTAATTCAATTTCTTTGTCTTTTAATGACAAGGATTCTTCAATTATTTCTTGTGTGTCTTCAATAATAGTTTCTCTTTTATCAAATTTATTTTTATCTGTATTTTGTTGAAGAATTTCTTCATGAATGTTATAATAATCTTCGGAAATTTTACTGTATTCTTTGCTTTCCTTAATAAAATTTTCAGATACATTAAAATTGTCTTTGTTTTGAGTAAATACTTTAACCATTGTTTTCAACTCATTAATTTCATTTCTCATATCGAAAAGAACTTTGTATAATATTTCTCTTTCGTTTGCAAATTCTTCACGATTAACGTTTCCGTTAATAATCATAGGTAACTCTTCAAATTCTTTTGGTAAATAACGTTTTATGGTGTTTGCGTCTATTAATCTGTTTTCTTCAATAATTGAGATTTGTTCCGTTATATTTTTAAGTTGACGAACATTTCCTTTCCAAGAGTAGTTTTCAATGAGTGTTTGGGCTTCATTATCAAGTTTAATTATAGGCATTCGGTATTTTTCTGAAAAATCTTGTGCGAATTTTCTGAATAACAGATGAATGTCATCTTTTCTGTGTCTTAACGGCGGAATGATGATAGGAACGGTATTTAATCTGTAAAATAAGTCTTCTCTGAATTTTCCTTCTTGAACGGCTTTTTGTAAATTAACATTTGTAGCAACTATAACTCTTACATTTGTTTTCATTACTTGTGAAGAGCCGACTTTTATGTATTCGCCGGTTTCTAATACTCTTAATAATCTGACTTGTGTTGCAAGCGGTAATTCACCGACTTCATCGAGAAAAATTGTTCCGTTATCAGCTTCCTCAAAATAGCCTTTTCTGGTTTTTACAGCTCCCGTAAAAGAGCCTTTTTCATGTCCGAAGAGTTCAGAATCTATTGTTCCTTCGGGTATTGCACCGCAATTTACTGCTATATATCCGTTGTGCTTTCGAGTACTGAGTTGATGTATAATTTGAGGGAATATTTCTTTACCTGTACCGCTTTCACCGTAAATTAATACTGTTAAATCAGTAGGTGCAACTTGAATGGCTATATCAATTGCTCTGTTCAAATCGGCAAAATTTCCGATTATTCCGAATCGTTGTTTAATTTGTTGTATAGTCATTTTTTGTTAATGTCTTAATTAATTTGCAAATTTGAGAAATTTATCAAAAATAATCAAATTCATGTAAAAATATAGTATATTTTTGTAAAACAGAAGTTTCACTAAAATTTTTGATAAGAATGAAAATATTAGGTATAATTCCGGCACGCTTCGCATCTACAAGATTTCCGGGAAAACCCTTGGTTGATATTAAAGGTAAATCAATGATTCACAGAGTGTATGAAGGTGCTTCATCTTTAATAGAAGAAGTTATTGTTGCAACCGATGATATAAGAATAGCAAATGAAGTCAATTCGTTTTCAGGAAAATATGTGATGACATCAGAGCTTCATAAAAGCGGAACCGACCGGTGTGCAGAAGCATTATTTGAGTATGAAAAAAAAACCGGCAAAACTTTTGATGCTGTTATAAATATTCAGGGCGATGAACCTTTTATTAATAAGGAACATTTATTTAAAGTTATTGAAATTTTAAAAAAATCGGAATCTCAAATTTCAAGTTTAGTAAAAAAAATTAATGAAAATGCAGATATTTTTAATCCGAATAAACCGAAAGTAATTTTTGATAAACATATGAATGCTATATATTTCAGTCGTTCGCCGATTCCCTTTATAAGAGATGCAGAACAAGCGGAGTGGCATAACAGGCATAATTTTTATAAACACATCGGGTTGTACGGATATAAATCGGAAATTTTAAAACAAATTACATTATTGAATCAAAGCAGTTTAGAAAAAGCTGAGTCATTAGAGCAAAACAGGTGGTTAGAAAACGGATATAAAATAACATTAGATATTACAGAATTTGAAAGTGTTTCAATTGATACAAGTGAGGACTTAGAATTTGTATTGAAAAATTTAAGTTAGTTTATGGAAACTTTAATTCGTTTTCATCGTAGAATTATAAAAAAGGCATATTATGGATAAAATTCTAAAAATAGTATTTGTTATTTTTTTCTTATTAAGTATTAATTTAAGCTTTGCTCAAAAAACTCCTTATGTAAACAATGAGAATATTTCTCTTGTATCAGACGGAATATTAATTTACCCGAATCCTGTTACAGAAAAAAATTTTTATGTAAAGTCTGATGATACGATAAGAGTTGTTGAGGTGTTAAACATGCTGGGACAAAATATTAAAACAATTTATAATGAAACCGGAGTGGCTTATAATATTTTTGTAGTATTAAATGATGTTAAAAATGGAATATATATGGTAAGAGTTGTTTTGGGGAATGAAAAAGTGTTTATAAGGAAAATAATATTAAAATAAATTAGGTTGTATTATATTGGTATTCAGCATTTTAAAAAAAAATATAAAAAAATATAAAAAAATTGAAACCTTTTGAAACTTTTAACGTAGATATAATAGAGATTATTAATCTTTTTTTTAGAAGTTTATTTTAGAAAATAAGTAGTAATAACTTAAATAATTTTTTGGTGTTTTTATGGTTTTAAGTCCGGCAGTTAAATGTCGGACTTTTTATTTAAAATTGATATGCAAAATTCTAATTCCGGTTCAAAATCAAGGTATTTATAAGTTTGACTTAAATTTGAAATACGTTCATTCAATTTTGCAATAAATGTAAAATAGTCTTCTGAAAACGTATTAAACGGTTTGTGTTTTAAGGATTTAACAATGTTTTTTATTGAATTGTAAGTTTCAAATGTGTGTTCATTAAAAAATGAATGTGCAAAAAAATTAAAAATATAATTAACGGCTGATTCAGACGGATGTATAAGATCATCATTATAAAATCTGTAATCCCTTAAATCATCAGTCATCAGTTCGAATGCAGGAAAGTAAAAACAATTTTCAAATTGATTAATTAATTGTTCAGTTGCTACTCGTAAGATTGATTTGCTTAAATTATTTTCTTTAAAACCGTCTTTTAAATGTCTTACAGGACTTATTGTAAAAATTATTTTTAAGTTTTTATTATAAGTTCTGAGTTCAGAAATCAAATCAAAATATACTTTATATATTTCTTCAATATTGAGAATTTTTTTATTAAACAAAGCTGAGGGTAATTTATGGCAATTTGCAACCGTTTTATTCGTTTCGTTTAAATTGTATATCCATGATGTGCCGAAAGTAATAAATAAGACATTTAAGTCTTTCAAAAAAACATTGGCAGAATTCACATCATCATTAATTTTTTTAATCATTGCATTCGGTTCAATTTCAGAAAACCTGCTGTGAAAATCAAAACTATTCCATAGTCCGTTTGAATAGAAAAAATCATCTTTTATAAATTCTTTTTTATTGATGATGTATTTAATACTGTTTGCAATAGATATAGGGTTATATAAAATTCCGAACGGATTAATTATTACATTAAATTTATTTTCCAGTAATTTATTTCCGATATTCTCGGTAAAGCACGAGCCGAAAAACATCAGTTTTGATTGATGACTTATATTAAAATCATATTTGTCAGGTTTTAATGTCGTTTTGTAAAGAATTTCCTCGATGTCATTCATCTTTTAATAATTATAATTTACAGCAAAGTTAAAATTTTAAAAATAACTGTTTATTTTCGATTATGTTAATCATACATTCAGAAATAAATTATGACAATCAACATTAAATATTTCAGATATTTTAAAAATTAATAATAATTTTGAAAAGAAAAAATATATTAAAATGCCGGAAATTCTATTTGAAGATAATCATTTAATAGTTGTTAATAAAAAATGCGGTGATATTGTACAAGGCGACAAAACAGGCGATAAAACCTTGGCTGAAGATGTAAAAGAATACATTAAAAAAAAATACGACAAACCCGGTGATGTTTTTTTAGGCATTACTCATCGTTTAGACCGACCCACCGGCGGAATTGTAATTTTTGCTCGAACAGGAAAGGCTTTAACAAGAATAAATAAGATGTTTGCCGAAAATAAAATTAAAAAAACCTATTTAGCAATTGTTGATAATAAACCTCCGAAATTAAATGATACAATTGAACATTTTTTAGTCAGAAATAGGAAACAAAATAAATCATATGCTTACGATGAGCAACTTCCCGACTCAAAAAAAGCAAGTTTATCTTATGAGTTAATAGCCGAGTCAGAAAAATATTTCTTACTGAAAATAAATCTTCATACCGGAAGGCATCACCAAATCAGAGCACAGTTAGCAAAAATTAATTGCAGGATAAAGGGCGATTTAAAATATGGATTTCCGCGTTCAAATTCTGACGGAGGAATTTCTTTACATGCGTATAAAATAGAATTTATTCATCCGGTTACCAAAAGTGAAATTATTTTAAGGGCAAATTTGCCTAAAGATAAACTATGGGGATATTTTGCCGAATCATTGACTATTTAGTCTTCCGGTAGTTCCGATTTTAATACTTTCCATTTTTTATAACCAATTTCAAGTTTATCGGTTTTTCTGATTTCTTTTTCCGAACGGTATTTTGCAATAACCATTGCAATTGTCATAAGAATTCCGGAAGCAATAATTATAAATAATAAAATTCCGGTGTTAAATGCTTCAATTTCTGCTTCTTTAGGAATTGCATAAAATAATAAAATTGTAATTAAGCCTCTCGGAGCAATAAATATTTGTTGAAATATTTCTCTCCCGATAAATATACGAAGTAACAGATAACGAGTAATATAAATTGATGCTAAAATTAATACACTTATTGTAACAACTTTAATATCAGTTAAAGAACTTAAAACAATCGTAATACCAAATATAACGAAAAAAAATGTACGTACTACAAAAGCGGTTTCACCGGTTAAAATATGTAAGCCGTTATAAACACCTTTGGCTTTTTCAGCATTCAGATATTTCCCTAATTTTCCGCTGAAAAATAATTTAATATTTGCAATTAATAATCCGAAAACGAGTATTATAATTAATGATGAAAAGTGCATTTCCTTACCTATTGAGTATAAAAGCAATAAAACTGAGATAAGTAAAAATAGTTTTACATGAGTTTTAATATTTTGAAAAACAAGAATCAGGGCGTAACTCATAATAAAGGAAATTACAAGAGTTATTCCCAGTTTTCCGAAAAATATTAATGTTTCTTCTGTTTTTCCGGTTTCTGAATTTAATTGTTCGGTTAAAAAATAAAAGAACATAATGCCTAATATATCTGAAAATGTACTTTCGTAGATATGAAATTCTTTTTTTGACGCTTTAAGGTTTTTAACACTCGGAATAATAATTGCACTTGACAAAATTGAAATCGGCGTAGCATATATCCATGCTTTTTGAATACTTATATCGGGGTAAAAATGTTTTAAAATAAGGCTTGTTAACCAAGCAGAAGCAAAAAAACCGATTACTGCAACAATCATTGCTTTCAGAATAGGAATTATTTTTTCTTTTTTCAACTCCAATTCTAATGCTGCCTCTAATACAATCATTATCAAACCTATAATTCCGAGTAGTTCTAATAAAGGGAAAAAATTTATTTCGGGGATTTTTAAATAATTCATTCCGAATTTAATTAAAATGCCTAAAACTATCAGCATTAATACGGCAGGAATATTTGTTTTTCTTGACAGTTCATTAAAAAAGAAAGATAAGATTACAATTATTGATGCTCCGATAATAATTCCGTATGATGAAAAATTTGTCATTTGATTTGTTTTAATATACTTGAATAAGTTCGCAGTTTAAATTATTTTCTCTGAAAAGATTTAAAAGCGTTTCTGCCGAAATATTTTTCTTCAATAATATTTTAAGTTTCACCGTATCATTTTGATTATTTACTTTTATCAGAGGTTTGTATGAGCGTTCAATGTATGGAATTGTGGTTATAAATTCAAAAATATGGTGTTTAAATTTATCAAGATTAATATTTTTATCGGGTTTAATTTGTAAAATACATAATTCCGAACCTTCGTTATCACTTATCAAGGTGTATCCGATTTTAAACAATTCGGAATAACCGATATAAGTTTTTCCTATTTCATTTTGAATTTGAATACCGAATCTTCCACGTTTTTTTATAATTCCTATTTCATTTTGTGCTTTAATTTTTTTATTAATTTGAATATTGTTGTTAAAAAGCATAATTCGACCTGTAAAATAATCTCTCAAACCGGGAAAGAATATTATTGTTAAAGCTGTTAAAATGATTGTGTTGTAAAAAATGTGAACAGAAATAAAAACCACGGTTAAAAAAATAATTAACAAAGGTTCGGCAATAATTTCAAATCGTTTTATTGACAAAAGAATCTTTTGATTAAAACTGCGGGAGATAAAACGAATATTCAAGTTTTTTCTGACAATTTCTGTTAATTTAAGCACAATAATACCCAAAAGTAAGTACAGAAAAAAATCAGTCCATGTAAAATGATATATTATAGAAAATTCCATAAATCTTAGTTAATTCTTAAAATTCAATTAATTTTTTCTGTTTTAATAAATCGGCAAGATCATCAATAATTAATTCATTAATTTCAATCCATCCGGCAACATTTCGTTTTAATACTCCAAGTCCCGATAATCGTTTAACAATGTTTTCATAATTATCTTTATAGTCGGGACCGAACATTTTTCGTAATCGAATTTCTGTCGTTTTTTTTTGGAGATAGATATAACTTAAAATTAATCCGTTTTCATTATTAATAAAATCGGGCAACTTATTTAATTTCAAAGAATTAAATATAACCGAATTTTCAGTTTCAATAGTTGTAAACAATGTCCACAGAAATAAACTTTGACCGGTTAAGCCGTTTGAATGTTTGTAAATTTGTTTTACATATTTTTTAAATTCAGATTTACCCACCGGTTGTTTATTTCTTTTATTAATAAGTGTTTTTTGAGCAGCAATATGCCTGTTTTGAATCGCTTTTATTGTTTGTTCAAAGGAAAGCGGACCGATATCAATAATTGCCTGAAACGTTTTATCAAAGGGCATCAGTTCAGAAATATAATTTTTAGTTGCCGAGTTTACAGATGCTAAAACAAAAAATCGTTCAGAATATTTATCAATGAATGTGCATAATGATTTTATATTAAAACTCAGAGTATATTCGTTATCCCACCATAACTCTAAATTATCTATTAAAATTAAATTACGTTCTTCTTTATACTCTTTTTGAATAGTTTTAAGTGTTTTTTCGAGATTATAGTTTAATTCTATTTTTGTTTTTGCGTTCTGAATTTTGGTTCCCGGTACTAATCGAATTGTATGTAACGGAAAGAATTCTGATGCAAAACTTTCACAAAAAACGGTTTTACCTGAAGTGTGTTCACCATAAACTAATACTGATGCTCTAAAATTATCTAACCAATTAAGATACACCTCTTTAATTTGTTTTTTTTCGTTTTTGCGTTCTACTAAAAAGGTGTCTCCGTAATATCCTTTTGTAATAAAAAAATTATCATAATGGCTGTTACTTTCTTTAACTTCACGTTCTTTAATATAGCGGACTATTTTTTCTTTATTTCCGGTTTTTTGTTCGTATTTTAAATTTTGAAAATACAATGATATTTGATTTGATTTTGTACTGAAAAGTTTAAAAAGTTTGTTTAAAGGCTTAAAAATTATGAATTCGGGTTTGTAATTATTAATTTCAGCACCTGAAGTTAAAAAGTATTTTTTTTGATTGAAAATTACAGACAGTTTCATATCTGTATTAATACTGATAAGAGTTCTTGTGCTTAGGTTATTGATGAAAATTTCTCCGGAATGTATGTTTTTAGAAAAAGGTTTAATGTATTCTGATAATTCTGATATTGTTACATCAAATTTTTTCAGTTCTCCGGTATCAATTACATTTCTCAGAATATTTATCATATTTCGAATTGCCATTTTTAGTCCGTTAGAATTTACTTCAACAATTTCCCATATTTCTGATAAGGGCGGAAATATATTTTTGTCTAACCAATATTTTAATCGGAGTTTAAAATTTACATCGGTATAAATTATATTATTTGATTGAATATCTATCGGAAATTGGGTTTCATCTGTCAGTTTTTCAATATCATCCAAAAGCAAAACATTAAATTCTTCAATATGATATTTATATTTAACTTCTGATTCAATTTTATCTAATTGTTTAATCAACTCTTCAATATTATCTTTATTAACGTTTTGTTTTTTTATTGATAACAAGTTTTCTACATCCGAAACCTTCTTTTTAATTTCATCAAGTTCAATTTTTCCGGAATTTCCGGAATTTAACAATTTTTTTTGGATATTATTAAATGTATTGCCGGTTATAACAAGGTTTTCGAATTTTATTTTTAAATAATTAAATTGTTGATTTATATTTTCAATTTTCTTTTCGTTAATGTGCCAAGGATTTTTATACCTCAGTTTTTTTATAACTTTTTGCTGTTGTTTTTTATTTAAATCGGAGTTTTTGTTATTCTCAAAATCATTTATTAATAATTCTGAAAAGGCTGTTGAGATTTCAGTAATTACTGTTTGTGTATATTCAGTTAATTTTTCATCCTGTATTTCATTGTAATTATTTAAAAGTTCTGTTTTTTTTAATTGAAAGTAATAATCTCTTAACAGAAGAAGATATGAAATAACATCATTTATAATATAATATGAAAATTTTATATAAGGGATAACAGAAGACTTTTCGGCGGTATTTTTTAAATTAATATTTTCTAAAAATTTAAAGTTATTCCTTCCTGTATCAATTATTTCATCAGAAATTTCTTTTTGAAACTCAAGCAAATTATTTAATAACAATTTTGCAGAAACTTCTTTTTCAATTGTTAAAATATATTTTTGATGAATATTTTTTAGTTTTTCCGAATTCATAAAATTTAAAATATGTCGGTTCAAATATATAAATTTTTTGTAATTTTTTATTTGAAATATGTGCAGCAATAAAAAACTTAAATTAATACAAATATAAATTCAAGCGAAATATATAATTTTGAGTATTATTTTACATTTTTGCAAAAAAATAATTCAGATGATGACATCAATAGAAATCAGAAAAACATTTACAGATTTTTTTGAATTTAAAAAGCATAAAATCGTTCCGTCTGCTCCTATGGTTATAAAAGATGACCCCAGTCTTATGTTTACAAATGCCGGAATGAATCAGTTTAAAGACATATTTTTAGGAAACAAAGTAAGTACTTATAATCGAATTGCAGATACTCAAAAATGTCTTCGAGTATCAGGTAAACACAATGATTTAGAAGAGGTCGGTCATGATACCTATCATCATACCATGTTTGAAATGCTCGGAAATTGGTCGTTCGGAGATTATTTTAAGAAAGAAGCAATTGATTGGGCTTGGGAATATTTAACAGAAGTTCTGAAAATTGATAAAAATAATTTATATGCAACTGTATTTGAAGGTTCAGCAGAAGACGGAACAGAAGCAGATACCGAAGCAAAAGAAATATGGAAAAAATATTTACCCGATAATCGAATACTTTACGGAAATAAAAAAGATAATTTTTGGGAAATGGGAGCCGGCGGACCCTGCGGACCCTGTTCTGAAATTCACATAGATTTAAGAGATGAGGTTGAAAAATCAAAAATTTCGGGCAGAGAGCTGGTAAATAAAGACCATCATTTAGTAATTGAAATTTGGAATTTGGTTTTTATTCAATATAACCGAAAAAAAAACGGCGAATTAGAAGCCCTGCCTGCAAAACATGTTGATACCGGAATGGGTTTTGAACGTTTATGTATGGTTGTTCAAAATAAAAAATCAAATTACGATACGGATGTTTTCCAACCCGTTATTCAAAAAATTTCAGACTTAAGCGGTGTGAAATATGGTGTTCGAAAAGAAACAGATGTTGCGATGCGAGTAATTGCAGACCATTTGAGAGCCGTTTCTTTTTCAATAACAGACGGTCAGCTACCTTCAAATACCGGAGCAGGATACGTAATCAGAAGAATTCTCAGAAGAGCTGTTCGTTATGCATATACGTTTTTAGAAATGAAAGAACCGTTTATTAATAAATTGGTCGATAGATTAATTGATGTTATGGGAGATGCTTTTCCCGAATTGATTAATCAAAAAGATATTATTCAAAAAGTTATTTATGAAGAAGAACATTCGTTTTTAAGAACCTTAGAAAAAGGTATTCGCTTATTAGATAAAATTATTGAAACCGAAAAAGTCAGTAATCAAAAAGTCGTAGAGGGTGCTGCTGTATTTTTACTTTATGATACTTACGGTTTTCCATATGATTTAACTGAATTAATTTTACGTGAACAAGGATTAAAAATTGATAAAAGCGGATTTGATGAAGCGATGGAAATTCAAAAATCAATTTCAAAGGATGCAGCAATTGAAGAAAAAGATGATTGGATTGTTTTGAGAGAAGAGCAAAACGAAGAATTTATAGGTTATGATCATTTGCAATCATCGGTTAAAATTACGCGATACAGAAAGGTAAATACAAAGGGCAATGAATTATATCATTTGGTATTTAATTATACACCGTTTTATGCTGAAAGCGGCGGTCAGGTCGGAGATATAGGTTTTATTGAAACCCCCGAAGAAAAAATTAATATCGTTGACACACAAAAAGAACATAATGTAATTATTCATATTTCAAATGAATTACCTAAAAATATAAATGAAACATTTAAAGCTGTTGTTAATACCGAAAAAAGAAAATTAACAATGGCTAATCATTCGGCAACGCATATAATGCATAAAGCATTAAAAGAAATACTGGGAAATCATGTTGAACAAAAAGGTTCGTTAGTTGATGAAAACAAATTACGCTTTGATTTTTCTCATTTTCAAAAAATGACTGATGATGAAATTACAGCAGTTGAGCATCTGGTAAATAAAAAAATAAGAGAAAATATTTCTTTATTTGAACAACGTTCGGTTCCTATGGATGAGGCAAAAGAAATGGGTGCAACAGCCTTATTCGGAGAAAAATACGGCGATTTGGTACGTGTTATTCAATTCGGTGATTCTATTGAATTATGCGGCGGAACTCATGTAAATGCTACGGGGGAAATAGGTTTTTTTAAAATTTTATCTGAAAGTGCAGTTGCTGCAGGAATAAGGAGAATTGAAGCGGTTACTTCAGTTGAGGCTGAAAAGTTTATTTATGAAAAACTTCGATTTATTAACGAAATTCAGATGTTATATAAAAGTTCAAAAGATTTAAAAATAAGCATTGAGAAAACAATTGAAGAAAATAAAGAACTAAAAAGACAAATTGAGGAATTTGAAAAAGAAAAACTCAAATTATTGAAACAAGAATTGAAAGGTAAAATAAATACGATAAACGGAATAAATATTATTTGTGAACAGGTATTTGTTAATAATGCATTGCAAATAAAAGATTTAGCATATCAATTAAAAGGAGAAATTGAAAATCTGTTTTTTGCAACTGCAGCCGAAATTGAAAGTAAAGTAAATTTAACCATAATGATTTCTGATAATCTTGTGAAACAAAAAGGTTTAAATGCGGGAATAATTATCAGAGAAGCAGCAAAAGAAATAAAGGGCAGCGGCGGCGGTCAAGCCGGTTATGCAAGTGCCGGAGGTTCAGATACATCAGGAATTGCTCGTGCTTTGAAAAAAACACTTGAATTTTTGAATTAATTTTGATAATTTTAGCTGTAAATTAAAATTCAGCAAAGATGAAACATCTATGTAAAGAGGATTTTTACCTACATGAGCATGTTAATTATTTGCAGGTTAATTAATTATAAATTTTAGACAGATGAAGAAAATTGTTTTATTTATTTTTATTGTTTTTTGGGGTTTTGAAATTTACTCACAAGCTTCAATAAAAATCTATACCGAGTTGGCAGAGGAAACGGCTCAATTTATGGTTTGGCTTAATGATGAACCGCAAGATGCATATCCTTCGGATGAAGTAATTATTGAATCGCTTTTACCGGGGCAATATACATTAAAAGTCAGTTTTAATTCCGACACGATTGCCGATTGGAGTAAATCATTCAAATTGAAAGCTAACGAAAATGTTGTTTACAAGGTTGTTAAAATGACATCTGTAGGCAAAGAAGTTAATTCTGTAGGCCGAGATATAGGAAGTTTAACAGGGAAAACCGGTGAAAATGACAGTTTTGATTTAGTGCAATATTATAAATTAGAAAAACAAAAGTAAGTTTTAAAAAAGCTTGATTTCATGTAATTTACTTCCTCCTGTTCGTAATAAATTTTTCTGCTTCATCAATCGTTTCAACACGACCTAAATCAAACCAAAAGGTATGAGGTGTTTCAAAAGCAGAAATTTTTTCTGACTTTGCCAAACGAAGATACAAATCTATAACAGAAAATTTACCGGTTTCAGTTATTAATTTAAAAATTGTATTGCTGATAATATGAATTCCGCTGAATGACCATTCGTTTAAATTACCCGTAGGGGTTCTTGCATTTATAATTTCATTTGAGCTTGTATTTTTCCATTGACAGAGATAATTGTTTTCATCAAAAAGTAGTTTTCTTGATGCAGTCCTGTTCTGAACTGAAAGTGTGGCAACAGAGTTATTTTGCTTATGATTGGAGATAAGTGCAGACAAGTCGGTATCTGTGTATATATCAGCATTATAAACTATAAAATTCTCTGCACCTTCCAAAAATTGTTTTGCATGAAGGATTGCACCGCCTGTATCTGCAAGCATTTTACTTTCATCTGAAATTTGAATATTAATATTAAAATTGTTTTTAGAATTCAGAAATTGAACGATTTGGTCGGCAAAATGATGAACATTTATAACTAAATCGGTAAATCCGCTTTGTTTTAAATTTGAAATCAAATGTTCCAATATCGGTTTTCCGTTAAATTCAACTAATGCTTTGGGTTTATTATAAGTTAATTCTTTTAATCGTGTTCCGAGTCCGGCTGCTAAAATTAATATTTTCATTTTCAATCGTTTATGGTATTATTTCGGTAGTATCTAAATCGGGAAACGATTTATAAAAATAGTCTTGAACTTTAGTTCTGACATCTGTTTTCAGTAATACATTATTCTCACTGTCGGGATACGTTCGGTTAGAAAGAAAAATATATATAAAATCATATTTGGGATCAATCCAAACTAAAGTACCTGTAAAACCGGAATGACCATAACTGTTTTTTGAAGCATAATGAGAAGCCGGTCCGCCGTTTTTCATTGGTCTGTCAAAACCTAAACCTCTTCGATTATTGTTTTCGCAAAATGCACATGACGAGAATCGTTTAATTGTTTCATTCGAGAAATATCTTTCTTTTCCGTATTTTCCGCCGTCTAAATACATTTGGGCTAACTTTGCCAAATCATTAGCGTTTGAAAATAATCCGGCATGTCCGTTCACCCCGCCGGTCATTGCAGCAGCAAAATCATGAACATAAGCTTGTACGGTTTGATTTCTAAAAAAAGTATCGTCTTCAGTAGGTAAAATTTCTGATTTATTAAAACGGTTTAACGGCAAATATCCGAGTGTTGTTGCTCCGAGTTTTTTATAAAAATGTTCTGATACGTATTCATCTTGTTTTTGCCCGGTGATATCTTCAATCATTTTATGAAATAACATAAACCCTAAATCACTGTATTTATAAGAGTCTGAATTTCTTAGTTCCGAATCATAAATTTTTTGATAGATTGTATCTTTATATGAATCAAGAATATAAAGTTTGTCTGCAACTTGTGTTTGAAAACCGGGTTTACTTACTGAAGAATAAATAGATTTACTTAAAGAAGTGAGAGTTTCATCTTCGTATGTATCTTTATAAAAAGGTATCCACGGAATTAATTTTGCCTGGTGTGCTAAAATATCACGAATTAAAATATTTTCTTTATTTGTGTTTTTAAGAGCAGGCATGTAGGTTGATAAGGGTTTATTGATATTAATTTTTCCGGTTTCAACTAATTTCATTATTACAGGCAATGTTGAAGCTATTTTTGTAATTGATGCTAAATCATAGATGTCGGAATTTTGAGTTTTATTAATTTTTTTATACGTATGATAACCATAGGATTTATAGAAAAATATTTTTCCGTTTCGAGCTGCTAAAACGGTTGCCCCCGGTGTTGCTTTTTGTATTACGGCGTTTTCAATAATCGAGTCAATTTTTAATAAAGAATCTGAATCCAAATTTAATTCAAACGGACTTGCATATTTTAATCGTTGTTTCATCGATACTTTTCCGTTACCTGATTTGAACAGGTTTCCGGCTGATACAGGTAATTTTCCGTCAACTGTAATTCCTCCGAATAAGGCTTGTGCAGATAAATTTTGTGTTATTAATTCATCATTATAAGAAACCAAAACAGCTTTTATATTCTGAGGATTATTAAAAAGCTGCAATGCATACGGATTGCCGAATAAAACCAATACAACTTGTGTTTTTTCGGATAATTTATCAACAAAATCAATGGTGTTTTTTGTAATTCCGAACGATTTGGGGTTTCTGCTCATTTCGTGAATACTGACAATGACTGTATTAAATTTCGATAAACTTTCGATATATTTATTGAACCCGTTAATTTCTGTATTTTTCGGGATATTAAATGTTTCAATATCTGTATATAATTTCAGTGTTTTTTGAAACTCATTTTCGCGTAAATTATCTATTGAAACTGCTGCAATACTTGTTTTATCCAAATTCTCGAAAGGTATTATTTGATTATTGTTAACGGCTAATGTCAGAGCTGCTTCCGTTAATTTTGATTTCAAAAAAACTGCATATTCAGAGTTCAAATCTTTATAAAGATTTTCAATTTTAATCGGTTTATACTTATTTAATCCGAACCATTTTTTTACAATTAATATTTTTCGGCAATGTTCATCAATTTCTTTTTGTGTAATTTTTCCTTTTTTAAGTGCTGTTTTAATGTATTCAAAGGCAATAGGTAAATTTTCGGGCATTAATAAAACATCAACTCCGGCTTGTAGGGCTTTTAATTCTGTTTCTCCGGCTTGGTAATGTTTTGTAACACCTTTCATACCAAGGGCATCTGTAAAAATAAGTCCTTTAAAACCTAATTTATTTTTTAACAATTCAGTTAAAATAGGGTAGGAGAGGCTTGAAACGGCATTTTCACCGGAATCTAATGCCGGAATATTTAAGTGAGCTGCCATAATTCCGCCGAGTCCTGTTTTAATAAGTACCTTAAACGGATAGAGTTCAAGGCTGTCAATACGTTCTTTTGTATGAAGAATTATCGGTAAATCTTTATGAGAATCAACATCAGTATCTCCGTGTCCGGGAAAATGTTTTCCGACAGCTAAAACATTATGGGTTTGCATTCCTACCATATAAGCTAATCCCTTGGAAGTAACATTTTCTTTTATTTCTCCGAACGAACGACTGTTAATTACCGGATTATCGGAGTTATTGTTAATATCAATTACCGGTGCAAAATTTATATGAATTCCCATACGGTTACATTGTCGGGCTATTTCTTCTCCGAATTCGTTGATTAATAAATCATTTTGAATTGCACCTAACATCATTTGATGCGGGTATTTAACCGTACTGTCCATTCGCATTGAGAGTCCCCATTCGTAATCTCCTGCAATCATCAAAGGTATTTTAGAAATTGATTGGTAATAATTGGTTTGTTTTGCTTGTAATACCGGACCGCTTTTGAACATAATTAATCCGCCGATATGGTATTTTTGAATGTATTGAGTTATTAATTCTTTATTTGAGTTCCCTTGATTCGGATATGCGGGTATCATGAATAATTGCCCCAAACGTTCGTCGGGTGTCATAGTTTTCATTAATGAATCAACCCATTCAGAGTTATTATCTGTTATGATTTTTATAGGTTCTTCATTTAATTTATTTACGTGTTTGCTTTGAATAAATAAAAAACTAAACGTAATAATAATTGTAGGAATGAGATATTTACGGTGTTTTATTTTCATCTGTCTAAAAATTTATAATTAATTAATATCTTCCGGTAGTCATACTCTTGTGTGT
>DYOF01000062.1 GCA_020720665.1 Acetofilamentum sp.
ATATTTGCTCCCACGGTCCGAAATCTAATTTACCGTTTGTAATTGCAATTACAACTTCCCGCCCCATAACACTTCGTTTTAAATGAGCATCGGCATTGTCTTCAAATGAATTATGCTTGTATTGTGAATACGGTTTTTCAGGAGCTAATTTTTCAAGCCAAACTTCAAAATCATGATGTAAACCGGATTCATCATCATTTATAAAAACACTTGCAGTTATGTGCATTGCATTAACTAAAACAAGTCCTTCTTTTATACCGCTTTTTAAGACTTCAGATTGAATTTCAGGTGTTATATTAATTAATTGCCGACGAGAGTTTGTATTAAACCACAATTCTTTTCTGTATGATTTCATGTGCTTAAAAATTTGTAAGTAATTAATATTATGCAAATTGTATGCTTGTCAAAATGTATTATACTTGTTTCTCTCTGCACATAGGAACACCGGAGAACTCTTCACAATTATACAAGGTGATTTGTATAGTCATACACCTCGTGTGAAAAATTGTTTTACCCGAGTATTTTATGTGTTTAATGATTTGTAAATTATTTTTTGCAAATTATGTTTTTAGTAAAATTACATTTTAAGATGCATTTTATCAGAATTATTTATTTAAAAAACGGAGTTTAAATATGATATTAAAACTCCGTTTTAAAATTTATATTTTTTTTTATTTTTTATCTTTTTTATTTTCAGGTTTTTGTTCTTCAGCAATCTCAATATCTTTACCTTTTAAATAGTTAGGTAATTCCATTCCTGCTAATTTGAATAAATCTTCCAACGGAGGAACAGCCCCCATCATTCCCTTCATAAAATTAGCTGTTGAAGTACCGTTAGAACTGCCGTTTCCGCTATCCCAAACAGTAACTTTATCAATTTTTATATTTCGTATGGCTTCAACCTGGGTAGCAACTAATTCGGGTAGTTTTTCAGCTATCATCAGTAATACGGCATCACGAGCATTTTCACCTGTTGATTCAACCATCAACTTAAACCCTTCGGCTTGTTTACTGAGAATTTCAAAATTACCTCTTGCTTCTGCCTGCATTTGCAAAAATATAGCATCAGCTTCACCTTTTGCAATTCGGCGTTGCCTTTCAGCTTCGGCTTCAGCTTCAATTTCAATACGTTGTTTTTCAATTTCAGCAGGAATAATGATATTTGCTTTTTGAGTAGCTGCTTCTCTTTCGGCACGTTTTAATTCTGCTTCTTTTTCGGCTAAATAGGCTGCTTCTTTTGCTTGGGCTTCATTAACTTTTTGGGCTATTTCCGATATTTTCATAGCTTCGGCTTCACGTTTCATCCGTTCGGCATTAGTATCGGCAATTGATACTTTGGCTAAATTTTCACCTTCAATAGCTTTTGCATTTGCCGCTGCAATATTTGTTCTTTGATTTTGATTTGCATTCGCTTCTCCGATTTCGGCATCTGAATTTGCTTCGGCAACTTTAATCCGTTGTTCTCTTTCGGCATTTGCTTTTCCGATTTCCCCGTCTCGATTTTGTTCGGCAACCAATTTTTTAGCTTCATTTACCGCACGTGCTGTGGCTTCTTGTCCTAATGCTTCAATATATCCTGCATCATCCGTAATATCGGTTACGTTAACATTTATCAGCTTCAGTCCTATTTTTCGAAGTTCATGTTCAACACTGGCAGAAACATTTGTTAAGAATTTTTCTCTGTCGGCATTAATTTCTTCAATATCCATAGTTGCAATAACAACTCTTAGTTGCCCGAAAATAATATCGGCTGCTAAATGTCGAATTTCTGCTTGCGATAAACCTAATAAACGTTCGGCTGCATTTTGCATAACTCCGGGTTCGGTTGAGATTCCTACCATAAAACGTGACGGGACATTTACTCTGATATTTTGTTTACTTAGGGCATTTTCTAATCCTACTTCAATGGGAATAGGAGTTAAATCTAAAAATTCATAATCTTGAATAATCGGGATAATAAATGCTGCACCACCATGTACGCACTTTGCGGTTTTACCGCCGCCGCCAACTTTCCCGTAAACGACTAAAATTCTGTCCGAAGGACAACGTTTATAACGTTTAACCAAAAATGCAAAAAACCCGAGTAGTACAAGTACTATTAAAACAGTAATTACGACTAAGAAATCCATAGTTTAAAATTTATTTATTAAAATTTAATTTATCTTATTCTTTTTACAATAAGCGTATCATTAATAACATCGACAACTTCCACAAAAGAACCGGTTTGAATATCATCAATATCTTCTGTAACAGCATCCAGTGTTTTATAGCCTCCGCTAATAATAATTTCTACTTGTCCGTTACCTTTTTTCTTTGCCGGAATTGTTATATAAACTTCAGCCTGTTTGCCTATTGCATTCTCAATATTCATTGTTCCGCTGACTTGTAATTTTAAGAGCATAAAAAACAACCAAGCTGTAAAAAGCATCATAATAATTCCAACACCTAATGCAATAGCAGTAACTCCCCACCAAGATAACATCCCTCGTTCAATAGCAGCTAAACCGCTCCAACCATAAAACATTAAAAAAGCTAAAATACTTTTAGCCGAAAAAATATTGATACTGTCACCATGATGACTGTCAAAATCTCCGTCGTGATCAGTATCAAAATTATCGCTGTCACCACCTACTAATGAAACTATTAATTGAATAACAAATACTATTGTAGAAGGTAATGCTATACCCCAATGAATTTTTTGAAGTGTAGATAAAGATTCCCACCAAGTAGATAAATCCATAATATTAATGTTTAAATAATTCTACCAAATATAAGAAACTAAATCGTGAAAACATAAAAAAGACTTGTAATTTTTACAAGTCTTTAAGAAATATTTTATATACAGATTATTATTCCTGTGTATTTTTTTGTTGTTTATAGAATTTTCTTGCTCCATAGGCAGCACCGGCAGCAATTAACAAAAACAAACCTCCGTCAATCGGAATATCTTGCGGCGGGGGAGGCGGTGGTTGTGCAGATGCATTATTAATAAACATAGGTAATACTAATAAACTAAAAACTAAAACAAAAGTAAGTAAGGTATTTTTCATATTATAATTCTTTAAGTTAAGGCTATAAATTTTCTTACTAAATATATTAACGTTATATCCTTTTAAAATATTACTATTGCAAAATAAATTCTTTTTTTTAAAAAATAAAAATTTATTTAATTAATTAATAAAAAATTTATATTACCATTTCTTTTAATGAAAACTTTTGCAAGCACATTTAAACAAAGTTAAAAATATATTTTAAATAATTAATATTTTTTTGACGAAATTACTGAATTCTTATTTGAATATGTTTACAGCTAAGAGCATTCATACTAAAATTGCATTTAAAGCGATACAAGAATATTTATTAAACAGGAATATGCATTATTTTAAAAATGAACCTGTTCCTGATGAATTAAATATTAAGCGTTCGTGTTTTGTAACAATAAAAACTGAGCAAAATAAATTAAGAGGATGTATCGGCACAATATACCCTGTATATGAAAATTTATACAACGAGATAATAAAGAATGCGGTATCATCTGCATTTTTTGATAATCGATTTTCTCCGCTTACCCTTTCGGAAACTGAACACATAAAAATAAGTGTAGAAGTCTTATCAACGCCGGAAAAAATTGAACAGACAACTTTACTAAATCCTAAAATATACGGTGCAATAATAAAAGATAAAAACAATCGTACAGGTGTTTTGCTTCCCGGAATTGAAGGAATTGAAACAATAGAGGAACAAATTAAAATAATTAAGAAAAAAGCCGGAATTTTTCAAACTGATTTGTCGGGTTTAACAATTTATAGATTTACAACAGATAAATTTTATTGATTTTATTTTGCTAAGATTTTAAATTCAACTCTTCGGTTATTTTTTCGACCTTCAACGGTTGAATTATCGGCAATCGGTTGTGTTCCTCCAAAGGCTCTTTGTTTTATTCTGTCAGAACCGATTCCTTTTTCAATTAAATAATTTGCTACGGTTTCTGTTCTTTTAACTGATAACTCCATTAATTGTTTTTCAAAACCGGGCGAAGATTCGGTATGTCCGTGAATTTCAATAATCATTTTCGGATTTTCCTTCATTAAATTTACCAATCGATTCAATTCAGGATACGATTGCGGTAAAAGAACTGCTTTTGTTGAATAAAAATTCAAATCTTTTAGTAAAATGGGTTCTTCTTTTTCAAGAGGAGCCATAAATAAATCTTTTTTAACTTCGTTATACGTATTAATTTTCTTTAAATTAATGGTTTCATTCATCGGGAAGTATCCTTTTTTAACAGCTCTTACATTGTAATTTTCGCCATAAGGTAAAATTATTTTATAATCGCCGGTTGCGGGATTTGAACTTGCGTTTCCTTCAATTTTTCCGGTTTCTTCATTCTCGTAAACGATAGATGCTGAAATCGGTTTTTTTGTTTTATGATCTAAAACTTTACCAAACACTAAAACAACCGGATCCGGTTTTTCAATATCTCTTAGTTTTATTTTAAAGATATCTTCATTCCCGAATGATGTTTTTGATGAAACTAAATAGGCATAATCGCCCTTTGCAGCAACGGTATAATAAACATCCCATTGATCTGAATTTATTTTTGTACCCGGATTTTTAGGTGTGCTCCAATTCGTCCATGTATCATCTAATCGTTTTGAAACAAAAATATCGGCATCACCATAGCCGGGTTCAGTAAATGAGTAAAAATACAGTGTTTTATTGTCGGGAGCAATATAGGGTGTTCCTTCACCTAAATAACTGTTTAATACACTTCCCATATTTTTTGGTTCGCTGTATGTGCCGTCAGGCTGTAAAAAACTGACATACATATCTTTTTCGCCATAAGAATCATCACGCTCTACCGACATCACCAAAACATTTCTGTTCCCTGTGAATGCAAAACTTTCATAGATGTTTTTATTGTAATAATTTCGAATATTTATTTGTTCAGGTACAGACCACCCGGATTCTGTTCTGTGTGACACAGATATACCTTGGTCGCTTTTAAAACTTCCGTCAGCATTATATAATGTTTCTAAAAATAAGGTATTATTGTCGGGGGTAACGGATATAACAACATTATCACCCGAATTATTGAGAGGCTTGGGTGCTTTTATTAATTTTGACCAAGTTCCGTCTGATTGTAACTCTGAATACCAAATATCATATTTATTAATCGGTTTTTCGTTTAAGGGATGATTTGCACGTGCGACATAAAGGGTTTTTCCGTCCGGTGATATTACCGGAGCAATTTCAGAATACGGAGAATTAACGTTCAAACCCATATTTTCTTTTGAAAAAGATGATATTTTTTCACTTAGTAAATTAATTGCTTGTTTTTCAGCACTTACAGAAAAATAATCGGATGCTGCCGTACTATTTTGGCCTACAATTATACCGGTTGAATTTCCGAAAAAATTGTATGCAGATGTTGTAAAAACATTTTCTCCGTTGATATAAAAACGCATGTTATTGCCGGTTTTTTTAACAGCTAATTTATTTGCCGTTCCGTTTGAATTTATAATTTCTTTTTTCCAAGTTGTGTTACAAATACTAAATTTTTGTCCGTTTTTATAACCCGATACAGCAAACCACCCTTCGGGTGCAATTTCAAAAATCAAACTGTTTTTCCAATCCAAGGTTCCCCAAACAATACCATAAACAGAATTTGCATCGCCTGAGATTTGTTTTATTTTAGATTCAATTGAATAATCTTTTTTACTGTTAAAAGAAACTTCTTTCAGAGCCATTCTGAATAAATATTTTGATTCACATGAGGTGTAATATGAGCCGTTTTTAATGTCAAATACTTCATTTTCAATCCATTTATTTTTATTATCGTTATAATCGTCAAAAAAAATGGCAGCGTTTTGTGAAAATGATATGAAACTTATAAAAACCAAAACAATAAAAATTTGATATTTTTTAATTTTCCAAAACATAATTCATATTTTGATTCAACTATATGTATATAAATTGTTGTGAATATTTTTTATTCAAGCCTTTGCACTTTCTCAACATTATTAAATTCTATGATAAATTCTGAACCGATTCTGTGTCTTTTTACAAAAATTTTTCCGCCTAACATTTCGGTTAAGCTTTTGGTAATTGATAAACCCAAACCGGTTCCGCCGAACTCAGCAGTATCTTGCCCTTCAACCTGCCTGAATGTTTCAAAAATCGTTTGCAACTGATCTTCGGGTATTCCTATTCCGGTATCTTTAACGGATATTTTTAAATTTATATGCGTGTCATCAATATTTTCTACTGAAACCTTAATGCTTACAGAACCTTTTTCTGTAAATTTAATTGCATTTCCTATCAAATTGATTAAAATTTGTTTTATTCTCAGCTCATCAGTAATTATTTTGAATGTTGATTCTTTTGAGACTGATGCTGTTAGTTTTAAAGATTTATCTTTTGCTGTTTCAGAAAATAAAATTTTTAGTTCGTCAACAACTTCCCTTAAATCAACCGGTTTTTTTAGTATTCTTAATTCGTTTGCTTCAATTTTTGACAAATCAAGAATATCATTAATAAGTTTTAATAAATTATTTCCGCTGATTAATATTTTTTCTACAAAAGATTTATGTGTTTCGTTTGTTAAACGATTGTACAAAATATCAGAAAAACCGATAATTGCATTCATCGGAGTACGAATTTCATGAGACATATTTGCTAAAAACTGACTTTTTAAACGGTTGCTTTTCTGTGCATTTTTATTTGCATCAAGTAAGTATTTAATTGCCTTTTTTCTGTTCGTAATATCTCTGATTGAAACAATTACGTTTCTGTAATCATTAACTACAAATAATTTAATAAACACATCAATTCGTTTACCATTATTATTTTTCAATAAGGATTCTCCGGAAAAACTGACTTTATCATCGGCAAAAGCAATTAAAACAGATTTAAAAAAGTTTAACGAAACATCAGTATAAAACTTATTGGGGTTATTTAGAAATTCCGCTTTGGTTAAAACTTTAAACAATTTTAAAGTTTCCTCATTTACATTTTTTACCTGAAATAAAGTATTGCAATATTGAACAAATTCAGGATTTTGTTCAATATATTCTTTAAAATTTACAACTCCCTCTTTTTTCTTTCGGTTTAAAAGTTTTTTAATTTCAGAATAGTCCTCCTCAATCATTGCAATGGGATTTTTTTCAAAAAGCGTTCTGTAATTATATTCACTTTGAATTAACTTAGCTTCCGCTTGTTTTTCATCGGTAATATCTCTGATTATGGCAACTGTTGCATATTCAAACAATTTGTTATAACTTGGAAATGCTTTTACATTAATAATTTTAGTTTCGTCTTTTCTGTTTATAATCTCAATAAAATATTCATCTGTTTTTCCTTTCAATCTTTGTTGCGTTTTCTTTTTAATCAAATCTCGATTATCAGGAAAAAGAAATTCGGTTAAATTTTTCCCTGTTAATTCACCGGGTTCAACACCGAATATTTTTTCGGCAGCCCGATTTACCAACAAGAAATTTTCATTGGCATCATTAACAATAATACCTTCGCTTAAATTTTCTATTAAATAGCGATATTTGTATTCACTCTCTTCAAGAGCTTTTTCAAGTTTCACATGATTTGTAACATCAAACGCAATACCGTTATAAAATTCAAAATCTCCTGTTTCTTCAAAAACCGGTGTTATTATAGCATGTATCCAAATCCATTCGTTCTTTAGGCTGTGAAAACCTCGAAATGTTTCATTAAACGTTATTCCTTTCTCTCCTGAAAGCATACTTGCATTTTTTACGCGATTAAAATCACCCTCATGAATCTTTGAAAACCATTCTTCCATATTTTTGGGGTTTTCTAATCCCAACACTTCTTTAACCGAAGAACCGAAAAAAACAATTTTACCAAACTTTTCAGTTTGTACTTTTTGAATGCGAAACAGCAGAAAATCATTGGAATTTTTTGCAAAGGATTGTAAATGTTCTTCTTGAATTTTTAATTCATATTTTATCGCTTTTAAGAGTTCTTTCTCTTTTTTTAATTGCTCATTAATGGTTCTTACTTTTTTATTAGACGTTTTAAATTTATAGGTCAGAATTATAAAATATATGATAATAAACAAAAGAACAAACAACAATATCAGCAAATTTCTCTTGCTCTTTTTTTCATAACCTAAATGCTTCTCTATTAGTATTTGATTGTTTTTTAAAAAATCAATTTCAGCAAGTTCTATGCTTTTTCTTTCTATGAGTTCAAATTCTTTTACCTTAATTTCATTTTCAATTTTATTGATAGAATCTGTTATTTCCTTATATTTAATATGGTATGAAAGCGCTTCTTTATAGTTATAGATTTCATTGTAGGTTTCGGAAATTATTTTATAAACCTCTGCCAAATTGGTTAAACCTTCAAACTGCTTAGAAATTTCAGCACTTTTATTAAATAATTCTAATGCTTTTTTGTAATTTTTCTTTTTCAGGTAAACTTTTCCCAAGCCCGACAAGATAGCTGAATTAGAATATAAACTTTGAGCCGTTTCATTTAATTTTGAAGCCTCTGTATAATATTTCTCTGCTTTTTCATATTGCTCCGTTTCTGCATACCCTTCTGCCAAATTCAAATAACAAATTATAAGAGAATAAGTATCGCCGATATTTTTATATATCTCAAACGATTTTTCTAAATAATGTAATGCTTCCGAGTATTTTTTTTGTTTTAAAAGAATTATTCCGTAGTTCGAATAATAGGCAGCAATGCCCTCCTGAAAATTAATTTCTTTACTTAAAGCAAATGACCTATTTAAATAACTCAAAGATTTTTCATCATCATTTAAGTTATCATAAATTAATGCAATATTATTTAGAATTGAGCTAATGTGTTTTTTATTATTCAACTGTTCCGCGAGTTTTAATGCTTTGGTATAAACGGCTATGGCTTCATTATATAAAAGTTTCTCATGATAAATGCCGCCCAAAGTATTTAGAGTTTGCATTTGATAAAATAACGAATGATTTTTCAAAGCAATATCATAAGATTTCTTTAAATAATCTTCAGCTAATTGGTAATATGCTCGATATGAATAACTAAGACCTAAATTATACAAGGATTTATACATTCCTTCCCAATAATTTGATTTTTCAGATTCAGATATTGCCTTTTCAAAATAATATTCGGCACTGTCATAATTTAAACTCTCCGAATAAATAACAGCAATTTCAATTTCAGCCAAAATTCCGGTAGAATCAATTTTTGAATTATCGGAAATATATTTTAAACTATCAATTTTATTTATCTGAGAAAAAGTCGGCAAGGAACCGGCTAAACCAATAAGAAACAGTATTATTTTATTACGCATTTTAAATTTTTGTTACTATTAAGTTTCCTTGAATTTGCAGTTTTTTTTAAAAAAAATTGATTTTCATTGTGTTGCTGAAATAATAAAGAACTGTATTAATTGAAATAATATCTTGTTTATTTGCATATTCACACCCTGACTTACAAAATTAAGGAGTTTATTAAAAATTTATAAAAATAATAAATTATGTAATAATTTTACAAAATTTATTATAAAATCTTATTATTTATTTTCTTTGCAATATTAATTCGGATATAAATTTTTTAAAATATAAAATTATGAAAATAAAACATGTAAAAGCAACAGAAGTACTTGATTCAAGAGGAAACCCGACAGTTGAAGTTGAAATTACAACGGAAAGCGGCATAAAAGGAAGAGCAATTGTTCCTTCGGGCGCATCTACAGGAGAAAAGGAAGCTGTAGAATTAAGAGACGGTGATGCAAAAAGATACGGCGGAAAAGGGGTTTTAAAAGCTGTTGAAAACGTTAATAAAATCATTGCACCCGCTGTAATCGGTTTGGATGTAACCAATCAAAGACAGATTGACCGAACGATGATTAATTTAGACGGAACTCCGAATAAAGCCAAATTAGGAGCAAATGCAATTTTAGGAGTTTCGATGGCTGCTGCTCATACTGCTGCAAACGGTTTGGATATGCCCTTATACAGATACATAGGGGGCGTTAATGCTCATGTTCTGCCCTGCCCGAGCATGAACGTTATAAACGGCGGTTCGCATGCCGGAAATAATGTAGATTTTCAAGAATTTATGATAGTTCCTCATAATGCACCGGATTTTAAAACAGCTATCCGAATGGGTGCCGAAACCTTCCACACATTGGGTAAAATTTTAAAAGAAAAAGGATACAGTACGGGCGTAGGTGATGAAGGCGGTTATGCTCCGGAATTAAAATCGAATGAAGAAGCGATGGAAGTTATTATGGAAGCAATCAAGAAAGCCGGTTACATACCCGGTAAAGACATTTCAATTGCGCTCGACCCTGCTGCAAGTTCATTCTTTAAAGACGGAAAATATGTATTTCATAAATCGGATAAATCAGTTAAAACTACCGATGAAATGATTGCTCTTTGGAAATCGTGGGTAAATAAATATCCTATCATTTCTTTGGAAGACGGTTTAGATGAAAATGATTGGGCGGGTTGGCAAAAATTAGTTGCCGAACTCGGTAATAAAATTGAATTGGTAGGAGACGATTTATTATGCACAAACAAACAAATATTACAAGAAGCCATCGACAAAAATGCGGCAAATTCAATCCTAATAAAAGTAAATCAAATCGGCAGCATAACCGAAACTTTAGATACTATTGAATTAGCGCGTCAAAATAATTTCAATTGTTTTGTATCCCACCGCTCAGGCGAAACCGAAGATACAACGATTGCCGATTTAGCTGTTGCCGTAGCATCGGGAAAACTAAAAACCGGTTCGGGTTCAAGAGGTGAGCGTATCGCAAAATTCAATCAATTAATCAGAATTGAAAATGAATTGGGTGATGATGCTGTTTATGCCGGAATTAAAGCATTTAAGAATGCAAAATAAAAATAAAGGCTGTCTGAAAAGACAGCTTTTTTTATTTGATGCCTATATAATTCCTGATATCTGTGAAAAACTGATTGAATTCTGAATTGAACAGTTCATAGTCTTTATTAATAATTTCCATAGCTGTTTTTGTTTTATCGGGCATTGAGGTATAAACAGCCATCTTTTCCAACACTTCTTCAAAACAAATTAAATCGGCATAACAAATTAATCGTTTTTTTTGAATAAAAGGAAACGCAAAACGCAGAGCACCTGCGGGTAATTTTTTAAAATTCTTAATCACATAACAATGGAAATTTTTTACATAATCTTCCAATTCAACTTCTGAATAATTTTTCCAATATTTTGCAAGAAAATGGTCATATAAAATATCTACAACAACTCCGGCAAATTTTCCGTATGCGGGTCTTAACCTAAAAATACTTTTATGAACCGTTGAATGTTTATCGGTATATGAATCTATTCGGCGATGCAT
Organism: Acetofilamentum sp.; assembly: GCA_020720665.1. Lineage (GTDB taxonomy): Bacteria > Bacteroidota > Bacteroidia > Bacteroidales > JAADGE01 > JAADGE01. Next base: position 11,366 of record DYOF01000062.1, read on the forward strand.
CAAAATTCCGATTTTAATATTCTCGGAATACGATTCATATTTGTTCCCTTTTACCCAATCACCGATAAAATTACCGAATTTAATTTCTTCATTTTCTCCGGAAAGATATAAATGGGCTAAAAAATTCATTAATGAAACCGTAATTTATCTATTTTTTTATAAAACCGGTTTCATCAACGGTGTATTTTGTTTCAGAATAACTGTTATTGTTATACCCGTTATTCTCTTTTACAAGAATAAACTCGTTATTTAATAAAGATTCAATAGCCAAAATTTTGTCTGAATTACTATATGCAATATTCAGAAAAGAAACTACTTTATCCTTATTCCCCAAAAGCACCGCCCAATGATTTATTTCTTCCCGATATTTTCTTCCTATTAATAATAATTTTTGATTATTTACAATCACAGAACCGTAAATATAATATTCAAAATCTGAATCATACATCTCTAATTTTTGAAATTCATACAAACGCCAGTCTGCCTCATTGACTTCAATAGTATTTTTAAAGAAAACATCTGTTTTATCAGTAAACGGTAAATTAATTTTTTGAACCTTATTAATAGCTTCAAGAAATCCGGTTTGAGAAAATAATATTTCTGAAACGAAACTCAATATCAGAAAAAGATAAGTTTTTTTCATGTGTCTAATTTTTTTATTAATTATTAATCTGCAAATTGAATGTTTATACTTATTTATAATGCTTATTCTTTCCTGCACATATTAACACAAGCACTAAGCTACAAGCAATTAATATCTTCCGGTAGTCGTTCTCCTTTGTGTGTAAAATCGTTTTACACGGGTGTTTCAAATGTTTATTAAAATTAGTGATAAAAAATGTAGTTGTTTTATATTTTCAAAATTAATAAAATATTGAATTTAAAACAACCGTTGTTAATAAAAATATAATAAATTTGTGTAGAACCTTTTTATATCCGTCTTAACAAGAACGTTATGAAATTATTAATGATTTATGCCGATAAGTTTGCATACAAACCTACAATTAAAACCTTAGATGAATTTGAAACACATACCGAATCAAAAACATTTGCTAAAGCATTAATCGGTTTTATTCAAGCAGAAGAGCACGATACTGAAAACGGAATTTCAAAAGTTGAGAAAAAATTAGTTGATAATTTGAAATGGGGTGCTCGAAAAAACGATACTAATTTTATTGTTTTGCATTCCTTTGCACATTTGTCGGAAAGCAAAGCATCACCGGAGTTTACAAAAGAACTTTTTAACTTAGCCGAAAAAAGGCTTCAAAATGCAAATTATGACACAGCCCAAACTCCCTTCGGTTATTTTTTGGATTTGAGTATTGATGCACCGGGATTTTCACAAGCAAGAATGTTTAAAAGTTTTTAATTA
>DYOF01000195.1 GCA_020720665.1 Acetofilamentum sp.
TTACCGAAAGTTCAGGCTATCAAACCCCAACTTCTGCAAGCCACTAGACGTTACCTGATATGCTGCTTCGCCAGAACGAAATCGGAAACGAGAAATTTTTTATTTATGAATTTTAAGAATTAAATTGTATTTTTGCTAAAACGATAAATAAAAGTAAATTGATAGCAGTTAAAGAGAAAATAAGTATTGAAGAATTTGATGGTAAAAACTATCAAATAAAACTTGTTGAACCTTATGACAAAGCACTTATTACACATTATTTACACAACATTCGAAACGGAGTTTCACAGCATTATAAAGAAGATGCTGTAAAAGTTTTAAACAACTTTGTTGAATATAAACAAGTTGAAGAGCAAGTAAATATTGTAGCAGAAGATGCTTTACAACAACTACTTTTTGAAGTTGAAAACGTTCCGTTTCCAACTCCAAATAATTATACTTTTAAATTCATTGACCTTTTTGCAGGAATTGGTGGTTTTCGTTTAGCAATGCAAAATGTTGGTGGAAAATGTGTGTTTACAAGCGAATGGGAAACATCGGCTCAAAAAACTTATAGAGAAAATTTTGGCGAAATTCCATTTGGCGACATTACAAAAGAAAGAGTTAAAAATTATATTCCACAAGAATTTGATATTTTGTGTGCAGGTTTTCCTTGCCAAGCATTTTCAATTGCAGGAAATCAAAAAGGTTTCGCTGATACAAGAGGAACTTTGTTTTTTGACATTGAACAAATCGTTGTTAAACACAAACCAAAAGTTGTGTTTTTAGAAAATGTAAAAAATTTAGTTTCTCACGATAACGGAAATACATTTAAAACTATTATTTCAGTTTTAGAAGATAAGTTAGGTTACAAAGTTTTTACGAAAATTTTGAACTCAATGACACACGCTAATGTTCCACAAAATCGTGAAAGAATTTTTATCGTCGCATTTGACCCAAATCAGGTTGAAAAATATGCGTATTTTAAATTTCCTTCGAAAATTAAATTGACAAAAACCATTCACGATATTCTTGAAAAAGGCAAACAAACTGACAATTTATATTATCAAAAAGACCATCAATATTATCCTGAATTGGAAAAAGCGATGGTTTCAAAAGACACTGTTTATCAATGGTGTAGAGTTTACGCAAGAGAAAATAAAAGTAATGTTTGCCCAACTTTAACGGCAAATATGGGAACAGGCGGACACAACGTTCCGCTAATCAAAGACGATTTTGGAATTAGAAAATTAACGCCAAAAGAATGTTTTTTATTTCAAGGTTATCCCGAAAATTATATTTTGCCGAACTTGGCAAATAGTAAACTTTATATGCAAGCAGGAAATTCTGTAACAACAACATTAATTGAGAGAATTAGCAACGAAATAATAAGAGTTTTATGAAATCGTTCGCAGAAATAGACATTGAAAAAAACGGAAATTATTTGAAACTGCTTTCAGCAGTTTCAAAGCTTTCGGGTTTATTCAGTGAAAGTGCTGTACCTTTCATAAATTATCGTGTTGCGGAAAATATTTTTTGTAGAAGTTTCGATGCTGGAAACCTTTCACGTTCTGATACGGCGTTTGATGCAAATTATAATTCCATTGGAGTTGGTTTAAAAACTTTTGTTTGTAACGGAAATACAAGTACCGAAAAAGTTGCTGAATTTAACTCATTATCAAGAACTTTGAAAGATTTTAAAGGCAAAGAATTGGCTTTAAAACTTGGCGAATATAGAAATGATAGAATAAATTTGGCTTCAAGAGTTTACGATATTGAAAATTCACTTTATCATATTGTTGCACGAAAAGAAAGGGAATTATTTATTGCTTTATGAAACTGATTACAACATCATCGATGTTGCTAATATTCATTCAGTTAAAGATAATAAAGCGAGTTTACAATTTGAAGACGGAAATAATTTATATTCCTTTAACTATTCAAAAAGTACACTTTTTAGAAAGTTTATTATTCCGCAAAATGCTTTTCGTTTACCGATTGACATAATTGAAGACCCATATTCTTTACTTCTTGAACTTTTTGAAGAAAACAAAAATTTAAAAACTGCAACCGACAAATTTGTAAAAGGCGAAAACTATGTTATTCTGCCACTTTACGGAATTCAGAAAAAAGAGAAATTTATTTTTGAGCGTAGCGGTTTAA
>DYOF01000063.1 GCA_020720665.1 Acetofilamentum sp.
TTTCATGTGTCTAAAAAATTTGTAAGTAATTAATATTCTGCAAATTGAGTCGTGTAAATATTTATAATACTTGTTTTTCCCTGCACATAGGAACACCTTCTTTGTACTAAATTTAATAATGGTATTTTGTTAGTCATGCTCCTTTGTGTGAAAATTCGTTTTACATTGGTGTTTCATCTTTATATTATTTTTCTGTTTCAGATTGAGCCTCGTTAAACGAGCCAACAATTCCGGATAATTCTGAACCTACTTTTAAGCCGATAAAAGAATAAATAATTGGTATAGCTCCGGCACTTAAAATTTCACCGAAGGTTCCTAATTTTAAAATGTGATTGTCTAAAAATCCGCCGGCTAATATTATTCCCAGAATACCTATTATTACGAAAGACAATCCTGAAATTGATTCCACAAAAGAGATAATTCCGTGATTAACTTTCTGTACGGGATTTGCAATAAGCATTAAAACAAATCCGGTAGCGATTACGGCACCACCCTGAAACCCGCCGCCGGGTGTTAAATGTCCGTTAATAAAAATGTAAATTCCGAACATAAAAATCAGCGGAGCTAAAGCTTTTGAACCGGTTTGTAGTATCTCGCTTGCACTTTTAAGATTTTTGATTCTGTCTTCAGTGTTTTTTTCAACTTTTGACAGCTTAAGAAAAAATCCGATAATTGCAGCTGTTAAGAATAATATAACTACCTCACCTAATGTGTCAAATCCTCTGTACGTTACAACAACAGAAGTAACAAGGTTTTGAGCGCCGACTTCACTGACTGCATTTTCGGCATAATATTTTCCTAATGATGATAATTCGCTGTTTCCTTCATAAGAAATAAAGAGATTTACAAAAATCATTGAAAAAGCAATCATCACTATTAATATAAGACCATTTTTAAGCATTGTTTTTCCTTATTTTGTTTAAAACGTAAAAAAATATAATGGTTGTCAAACCGCTTCCTATAGCTGCTTCGGTCATTGCTACATCCGGTGCTGCTAATAGTAAATACAACACAGAGGCAAACAAACTGACAACTCCTGCTGCAATTACAGCACTCACTAACTTTTTATTAAACACGGCAAGCAATGCGAATATGATCATTGCAACAGCCAGAAATATTGAGATAATTATAAATTCCATTTATTTACCGGTTTTTTCGTCTGTCAGGACGGTTTCTGAATTACTATTTTCTTTTTGGACTCTTATCATCGGTTTGTCTGATAATTTATCAATTACAGTTCGCCGAGTAAGAGGTATTCCGATATAATGTGCCGCTCCTGCCAACACATGAGATGATATGGGGTTTGATACTAACACAAAGATTATCAGCACAATAATTTTTCCGTACCAATCTAAATGAATTAATCCGATACCTAAAAGTGATAACATTGTCCCCAGGGTTGTAGCCTTTGTACCTGCTTGTATTCTGTTATATACATCAGGCATACGAATTAATCCCAGTGCTCCTAAAAAGAGGAACAATGAACCGATTAATGTTACAATTGCACCTATAATTTCTATTGTTTGATTCATTTCAGATAAATATAATGTAAAATTTATAAGCCTTTTTCGTAATAACGGGCAATGATTAAAACAGCTATAAAGCTTAACAATCCGTAAACTAATGCAATATCCATATAAATTACTCGATTTGTAAGATGAGCAATCATCCCGATTAAAGCAATCGAACTGACAGTCATTACATCTAATGCTATGACACGGTCAATGTTGGTTCTTCCGATTATAAATCGAATAATTGTCAGAATTAAAGCTAAGCCGACAAAACCTAATGCTATATATAAGATTAAATTAACCATAAATAACTTTTAAATACTTTTCAAATTTTGCTGCGATATCTTTTGTTGCGTTTTCAATATCTGTATTTACAACATTAATCCAATGAATAAACAATTTGTCATTTTCAATTTTCACGGTTAATGTTCCGGGAGTTAATGTAATTGAATTTGCCAAAATCATTCGTCCTAATTTTGATTTCAATTTTGTTTCTACTTCAACGATTCCGGGGTTAATCGGCAATGATGGTGTCAGTACACGACGGGCAACATCAAAGTTTGATTTTACCAGTTCTGTCAGAAAAACAAAAACATATACTATAAAATATAGAATCGCTTTAGGACTAAAATTCATTTCTGAAAATATTTCACACTTATTACAAAATATTAACGAAATAAATAAGGAAATCAGAATACCTATTCCCAAAGTAACGATATCATATTTCCCGTTAAGCAGAAACCACGTTGCGAGAAGCAGAAAAAATCCGACGATTGTGTTTTTAATTCTCATTATAATTTAATTTTCAGCCGCAAACTTATCCGATTATCTCCATAAATAGATTGCCCTTTAACATCTAATAATGTGTACAATATCACATAAAAATACGTTTTACGTATTTTACTGTTTTTCAGAACGTTACTTACAAATGTTTTTTAACATAGCTGTACAGCATCTTTTTAAGAAAAAATTGTTTCGCTTTTAAGCAATAAATTTAATAATATAAAAATATATTGATAAAATAGTTCGTGATACACGCAATTTTGTAATTTTGTAACTTCTTTAATAAAATTACAATGTTTGAAAATCCACAATGCGAGAATTGCCTGTTTAAATCTCATGCCGCCAAGTTTTTGAATATAAAGCAAATAGGTGAACTTGAGCAAAATTGTGCCCTTGCTGACCTCAAAAAAGGAGATATCATTTTTAAACAAGGTATATTTTCTTCAAACATTGTTTACATAAAACAAGGTATAGTAAAACTTTTTGTAGAAGGACCCTATAACGAACAAATATTAAAAATTGCAAAAGGTCCGTCATATTTGGGAATTCCGACAACTTTAGCTGAAAAATATAATCGGTATTCTGCAATGGCAATTGATAATGTCAGTGCTTGCTTTATTGATGTTGCAACATTTAAATCATTTATTCAGGAAAACGGTAAATTTGCTTATGAAGTAATTATTGAGCTTTGCAGAAATGAAATAAATTTATTAAATAAATGCGTCAGCCGAGCACAAAAAAACGCACGAGGCAGAATAGCCGATGCTATATTGTTTTTATACAACGAAATATTTGAATCCAAAACTTTTAATATACCGTTGACACGTCAAGAATTGGGGAATTATGTTGATACAACAAGGGAAAGTGTCAGTCGAATTTTAACTGAATTTACTACAGATAAAATTATTGATTTGGACGGGAAAAAACTGACAATACTTGATTTTGAAAAACTTAAATTAGTCAGCCAAAGGGGTTAATAAAAGCGATTATTAAAATTGCATTTTTTTAGCAAACGATTTATTCAGATTTATTTTCTTTTTTCTTTTAAGCCCACATTATTTATAAATAACTAAGCTCAATAAAATACAAAATTCTTAAAATAAAAAAGAGCCTTATTGTTCTGATAAAACAAATAAAGCTCTTTAGTAGCCCCACCGGGAATCGAACCTGGATCTACAGTTTAGGAAACTGCTATTCTATCCGTTGAACTATGAGGCCTTATTATTTTGCAAACATATAAAAAGAACACTATATTTCAAAACCTGCTTTAAAATTGCTCTACTTTAATTACTTTTACAGGGCAAACTTCGGCAGCTTCTTTATTCGCTTCAAAATCATCATCTGTCGATACGGCAATATAAATTCCTTTTTTTTGAGTTGATTCCAAAAGCGTGCTTTTCCCGTCAGCAGGGTTCATTATCCAATTTGACGGGGCAACTTCAACACAATAATTACAACCGATACATTTTATTCTGTGGTGACTTATTCTTATCATATGTTATAAAAAGACGCAAATTTTGTTAATTTTGATAAATATTTCAAAACAAATTTCGTTTAATTTGTTTATTGTCAAATAAATTATGAAGAAAATACTTACATATATAGTCGTTCTTATACTCTTATCTGCGGGTTGTGCCCAAATCGGATCATTAACCGGCGGGGAAAAAGATAAACTTCCGCCCAAAATGATTAAAAGTGTTCCGCTTGAAAAAGCATTAAACTATTCTGAAAAAACGATTGAATTGAAGTTTGACGAATTTTTTGTTTTAAAAAACTTAAATGCAGTTTTTTTCTCTTCACCGCCCTTTTCTGAAAAACCTACTTTTAAAATAAAACGAAAAACCTTAAAAATTCTTATTCCTGAAGATTTAAAAGATACAACAACTTATATGTTTTGGTTTGGTGATGCAATTGTTGATTATCATGAAAATAATCCTATAATAAATTTCCGATTTATTTTCTCAACAGGCAATGTTTTAGATACTTTTGAAATTTCAGGAAATTTAAAAGATGCCTACACATTAAAACCCGAAACAGACAGATATGTAATGCTTTACAGAGAGAACAAAGACTCTCTGCCTATATCCTCAATGCCATATTATATTTGTAAAACAGACACATCAGGTAAATTCAAATTAGATTATATTAAGCCCGGTTCATATAAAATTTTTGCTTTAGAAGATTTAGATGCCGATTTAAAATTTAGTTTGCCGAATGAAAAAATTGCATTTTTAGACACCTTAATAATACCGAAAATTGATGTTGTAACAAAAATTGACAGTCTGAAAGCCGGAACGGTTTTACACAAGGATACGGCAAGCATAACAGGCGACACAATAAAAGCGGATACGGTTATTTATACAAAAACCTTTCAATATTCGCCAAAAAACATTGATTTATACATGTTTAAAGAGGATAACAATAAACAGTATCTCTTAAATTATGAACGAAATTTAAGAGGTAAGTGCGAATTTGTATTTAATAAGCCGACAGACAGCGTTATTGTAAAGCCTATTAATTTTCTTTTAAACGATTCAAACTTTTTCATCGAAACCCCGGATACCGGATATCAATTTACATATTGGTTAAAAGAAAAAAAATTGTATGAAAAAGATACGCTTATTTTTTCGCTTTCATATTTTAATAAAGACTCATCTGAAAATTTTATCAGAGAAACTGATACGGTGCAATTATTTTTCAGTTCCAAATCAGAGCCGGATAAAAAATATTTAACATTTGATGAATTTGCAAGCGAACAAGATTCATTTATAAATTATAAGTTAATTTCTCAGACACCGATTTATTCAATTGACACATCTAAAATTCACCTGTATGAAATTTTAGATACAATAGTTTCAGATCCCAAAAAACAAGAATTGCACAGAGCATTAAGGCCTGCACCGGATAAAATTATATTGAATCTGAAAAGACCTTTTGTAAAAACGGCAAATATTGAGCCTTTAAATTTTGATACGCTGAGCAATTGGTCAAATTTTGAGTATTATAACGAAAACAAAGAAATTTGGTATCAATTAAACGATAAAAAAATATCTGAAAAAGACACATTAAAATTTGTGTTTCACTATGATAATGATTTTTTTAAAAATCAAATCCAACAATTTAACGACACATTAGCCCTCCCGTTGCTTAAGCAAGGCTTGCTTACCGTTGACCGCAAACATGCGGATACAATAATTTTCAAATTCAAGAAAAAAATAACAAAAGAAACTCAATTTTTAATACCCGATAAAACAATCGCAAATTGGTATAAATTTGTTAACACTTCGGATTCGGATAAAGTAATATTAAAACTGACAAATAGCGACCTGATTTATAAGGATACTCTTATGATTACGGTTAAAACAACCGATTATGATAATACAAAAGGAGATAAAATTGAATTTGAATATTCTAAAAATGCCGTTTTTAAGTTTGATAAACAACGAATTATAAAATCTGAACGACCTGAACCCAACCGATTAAATATTATTTTTAATAAACCGATTATTTCTGATGTTGAAATTAAATCGATTAATTTTGGTTTAGATTACGAGTGGTACAATAAAACACTCTCTAAATCAAAAGACACCGTTTATTTTGAAATTATCGACAGATTTGTCAGTAACCTCGATACAGTTCAACTTAATGTTACATACAAACGGTTAAACAGATTTGATAAAACAGAAGATAAAACAGATACAATAAATTTTATCTACAAAAGGCAAAAACGAATATCAAAGCGCACAGCTCAAAAAAATACAGCTGTAGAAACCGATAAAATAAAAACTGAAACAGTTAGTATTGATATTCCGGTTGAAGCTATAATTAAAAAAGATTCCTTATCTGAACGAAAATATAATCTTGTTTATAATTGGAAAGCCGGAAAAATATACAAATTAAAAATGGATTCGACGGCGTTTACTGATATTTACGGAATATGCTCTAAAAATGAAGAAGTAAAAATAAACGTCAGGAAAGCAGAGTCATACGGTTCGTTAGCAATAAAAATTTCAGGAATTAATTACATCAATAAGCCCGGTTTATCAACCGATTCTCTATTAAGCGATTCAATTGTTAATTCCGTATTAAAACAAGGACAATTAAAATTAATGTTATTCAATGATAAAAATGAAATTGTATCAACAGCATATACAAAAACCGACAGTGTTTTAACAATAAGTAATTTGCCGGTAGGTGATTACACCGCAAAAATTCATTATGATATAAACGAAAATGACCAGTGGGATTCCGGTGATTATTTAAAACACAAACAAGCCGAAATAATTAAATTTTATTCGGAAGCTATAACCATAAGCGGTAAATCCGAAAAAAACATAACTTGGTCATTTAAACCCTAAACAATTAATCATGGCACAAAACAATTCGAGAAAAAAAAAGAAAATAAAAGGCTTACCCACGTATAACAGAAAAACCCTTCAAAATCATGTGTTAAATCTGTTCCGAGATCGCCCGAAGGAATATTTTAATAATAAACAAGTTGCCGCAAAACTTAATCTGACCGATTTAAGAACAAAGCAAATGCTCAGTGAAGTATTAAGCGAGCTTTGCGGACTGGGGAAATTAGAAGAAGAACGTACCGGAAGATATAAATTTGTACCCACAAATTCCGTCGTAAAAGGAACCGTTCAATTAATTGCCAACGGTTCGGCATTTGTTATTTCTGATGAAACAGAAGAAGATATCTATATCTCCAGAAAATTTATGGGCGGAGCTCTTAATAACGATACCGTTGAAGTTTGTATTTGGGCAAGAAGAAAAAACAGGAATCCGGAGGGTGAAATAACTTCAATTATTAAACGGAATAAAATGAAATTTGCCGGTATTGTTAGCATTACAAAAGACAATATTTGCTTTTTAATTGTTACCGAAAAAAATATGCCTTATGATATTTTTATTCATCCAAAAAACTTAAACGGTGCCAAACACGGGCAAAAAGCCGTTGCAGAAATTACACATTGGGCTGATAATCAAAAAAATCCGACCGGAAAAATTCTTGATGTTTTAGGTGAAGAGGGCGAAAACGATGCGGAAATGCATGCAATTTTAACCGAATATAATTTGCCTTATAAATTCCCCGAACACCTGAATGATTTAGCCGATAAAATTCCTACGGAAATAACCGAAGAAGAGATTGCTAAACGTAAAGATTTCAGATATATAACAACATTTACCATAGACCCGCACGATGCTAAAGATTTTGACGATGCACTTTCATACAGAAAACTTGAAAACGGAAATACCGAAGTAGGCGTACACATTGCTGATGTAACGCATTATGTTAAAGAAGGCGATAAAATTGATATGGAAGCCTATGAACGAGGAACATCTGTTTATTTAGTCGATCGAACGGTTCCGATGTTGCCCGAAAAACTATCAAACAATGTATGTTCTTTACGACCGGCGGAGGAAAAATTATGCTATTCAGCTGTTTTTGAGCTTGATGCCGAAGCCAAAATTGTAAATCAATGGTTCGGTCGTACAATTATCAATTCCAATCGTCGGTTTAACTATGAAGAAGCCCAAGATGTAATTGAAACCGGAGCAGGCGATTTGTCCGATGAAATTTTAAACCTGAACAAACTTGCACAAAAACTAAAAACACAGCGGTTTAAAAACGGGTCAATATCATTTGAGCGAATAGAAGTAAAATTTAATGTTGATGAAAAAGGAAAACCACTGAGTGTATATTTTAAGGAAGCAAAAGATTCCAATCATTTAATTGAAGAGTTTATGCTTCTGGCAAACAAACAAGTTGCAGAATACATCGGAAAAACACTTCATCTTCCCTTTATTTATAGAATTCATGACGAACCTGACATAGAAAAACTACATGCATTTTCAGATTTTATTAAACAATTCGGTTACAACTTTAAATTTACCGATGAAACTGAAATTGCAAATTCACTTAATAAATTGTTGATTGATGTGAAAGGCAAGAACGAGCAAAATATGATAGAACAATTAGCTGTACGATCAATGGCTAAAGCCGAATATTCGGCGGATAATGTCGGACATTACGGCTTAGCATTCAGTTTTTATACACACTTCACATCTCCTATCAGACGTTACCCGGATATGATGGTTCATCGCCTTTTAACACACTATTTGAAAAAAGGAAAACCTGCAATGACTAATGTATTAAACGAGAAATGCAAACAGTCTTCCGAAATGGAACGTAGGGCAGCATTAGCAGAGCGTGCATCAATTAAATACAAACAAGCCGAATTTATGTTTGAACGATTGGGTCAGGTTTTTGATGCCGTTATAACCGGTGTTACCGAACGCGGCTTATATGCAGAAATAACAGAGAATAAAATAGAAGGTATGATTGCCATGCGAGATTTAGACGACGATTTTTATGTGTTTGATGAGAAAAATTATCAAATTACCGGAGAACGCAGTAAAAAGAAATTTCAACTCGGTGATTCAATTAAAATTCAAGTTGTGAAAGTTAATATGCAAAACCGAACACTCGATTTTGTTCCGGCAGCAGAATTTTAACCGATATAAATACGTTTTACGCGTTCTGATATTCCTGAAATAATTTCATACGAAATCGTATGTAATTGTTTTGCAAGCTCACTTGCCGGATAAGCGTCGCCGAAGATGATAAGCTCGTCATCTTCATCGGCGTTAATTGAGCTGATATCTATCATACTCATATCCATACAAATTCTTCCCACAACCGGAACGAGAGTTCCTTTTATTAATACTTTACCCTTTCCGTTGCTGAGTTCTCGTCGAAAACCGTCTGCATAACCGATGGGGATTATTGCAATTTTGCTGTCTTTGGGTGCAATCCAAGCTCTTCCGTAACCCACACTTTCACCTTTTTTAATTGATTTTATTTGTATTATTTTTGTTTTCAGTGTGCTGACATTCATCAGGGCATTTTGGTTTATTCCGTTAAATCCGTATAAGCCGATACCGATTCTTACCATATCAAAAACAGCTTCGGGAAAGCGTTCAATTCCTGAAGTATTTGCAATATGTTTTATAAACTTGTAGTTTAATGATTCCGATAATTGATTGCAGAGAGATTGAAACAATTCAATCTGATGCTTTGTAAATGCATCATGCTCATTTTCGTCAGAAGCAGCTAAATGTGAAAAAACTGACTTTACAAAAACCGATTTGGTTTGTTTTAACAGTTTTATCAAGTCGTTTGTTTCATCTGCAATAAACCCTAATCGGTTCATTCCTGTATCAAATTTAATATGTATCGGTAAACCGGTGCCCGAATAAGTTTCGGTATTATTAATAAATGCATGTAGTATTTTAAAATTGTAAATCTCAGGTTCTAACTGATAATTTATTATGTCTGAAATACTGTTTTCTTCCGGGTTCATAACAATTATTTTTGTTGTTATACCGGCTTTTCGTAAACGAACACCTTCATCGGCAATTGCAACACCAAGATAATCAACGTGATGGTATTGTAACAATTCGGCAATTTCATAAGTTCCGCTGCCGTATGACAGGGCTTTAACCATTACCATTGTTTTAGTGCCGGGCGGAAGTAATGATTTAAAATAATTAAAATTATGTGTAATCGCTTCCAAGTTAATTTCTAAAACTGTGCGATGTTTTTTTAATTCCAAAACTTCACTTATTTTTTCAAATTCAAAATTTCTGGCTCCTTTCAGTAAAATAACCTCATTTTTAAAGCGTTTTTTCAAATCTTGCAATAGAAATTCTTCGGTTGAGTTATAAAATTCATTAAATTCATTTGCTTTAAAAACTCTTTTGCAGCTGCTTATTTGTTTTCCTATTCCGATTAATCGAGTAATATTGTTTTTTAAAATTATATTTGAAACCTGTGTATATAAATCAAGTTCATTCAAACCCGATTGTGCAATGTCCGATAAAATAATTGTTTTCGGTAAATGTTTTGCTGTGTTTCGGAGTAAATCTGCGGCAATTTTTACCGAGTTGATATCTGAATTATAGGCATCGTTAATTATAATGCAATTGTTAATACCTTGTTTTTGCTCAACTCGCATTTCAACAGGTTCTAAAAATTCAAAACCGCTTAATACCTTATCGTTTAAATAATCTTTACAAATAATGTAGCTCAAACACGAGCAGGCATTCTTAACCGAAGCTTCATCGATAAAAGGAATTTTGAAAAAGACGGTTTTTTCATTATTGTAAACGGCTGTAATTTCCGAACTGTTTGTGGTTTGTTTAACTTCTGAAATATATAAATCTGCATCTTTGTTTTGTAATGACCATGTAAATACCTTTTTTTGTGAGAAACTGTCTTCTGTATTAACCAAACCTTCAATTTCCGGATAATCTGGTGAATAAATCAGAGTGCCGGCCGAATAAAGCATTTTTAATTTTTCGTAAGCCTTTTCTTCTAAATTATCAAAATTTTCTTGATGGGCTTGCCCCAGAGAAGTAAAGATAACACAATCCGGTTTTGTTATTTTTTCAAGGGATTTCATTTCACCCGGCTTTGAAATACCGGCTTCAATAATACCTAAATTATATGTGTTGTCAAGCAAACATAAAGAAAGTGCAACCCCTAATTGAGAATTGTAACTTTTCGGGCTGCGAACGATTTTTAAATCCTTATGTAACAGTTGATACAACCATTCTTTTACAATTGTTTTTCCGTTACTTCCTATGATTGCTAAAACTTCCGATTGAAAAGACGTTCGGTGAAAAAGAGCTAATTTATGCAAAGCACGCATAGAGTCATCTACAATTACAAAATTTGCGTCTTCAAATTCCGAATATTTATGAATGTAATCGGTAATTACAAAATTTTTAATACCTCGTACATATAAATCCGGAATATAATTATGACCGTCATGTCGGTCGCCTTTAATTGCAAAAAAAATCGATAGATCAGACGATACGATACTTCGGCTGTCGGTTAGAATTTCACTTACAACTTGCTCCGGATTTCCGATTAATCGCCCGTAAACAAGTTCGGTCATTTTTTGTAAAGTAATTTCGGTCATTTTTTTTACATTTGTATTACAAAAATAAACTAATTCAATAAATGTACGGCATTATTCAATTACAAGAAATTATTTCTGAGGAAATTAATAAATTAAATTTTGATAAAACCCCTGAAAATTTATACAAGCCCGTTAAATATACCATGCAGGGAAACGGAAAACGAATTCGACCGGCATTAGTTTTAGCAGCCTGCAATTTATTTTCTGAATCTGTAAAACCGGCAATTCCGGTGGCATTAGCTTTTGAAGTTTTTCATAATTTTACGCTTTTGCACGATGATATTATGGACAATTCACCCATTCGCAGAAATAAGGAAACCGTTCATAAAAAATGGGATGTCAATACGGCAATACTGTCGGGTGATGCAATGATGATTTTAGCCTATGAGTTTTTAAAAGATTTGCCCGCCGAATTATTGAAAACGATTTTTCCTGTATTTAACGAAACAGCTTTGCAAGTGTGTGAAGGGCAGCAGTATGATATGGATTTTGAAAAACAAAAAATCGTATCGGAAACCGAATATATAGAAATGATTCGATTAAAAACTTCAGTTTTAATTGCCGCAGCCCTAAAAAGCGGTGCATTATGCGGCGGTGCAGATGAAAAACAAGCCGATTTATTATATCAATTCGGTTTAAATCTCGGTATTGCATTTCAAATTCAAGATGATTTATTAGATACTTATGCCGATGTTAATGTTTTCGGAAAACAAACAGGAAATGACATTATAACCGAAAAAAAAACATTTTTATTGATTAAAGCCCTCGAACTGCTTAATTTCAATAAACGAGAAGAACTGCTTACGCTGATTTCAAATACCGAAATCGAAAATAATGAAAAAATAAAGCGAGTCAAAGATTTCTACGAAAAGATTGAAATTCAAAAACATACAGAACAGCAAATAAAGTTCTATTATGAAAAAGCAATTCATGCTTTACGAGAAATACCTTTACCTGATGACAAAAAATCGGGCTTATTTGATTTTGCCGAATTGATACTTAAGCGAAAAAAATAAGGGGGCTTCTAAAAATTAGATTTTTCGAGGCGGACAAGGTTTTTAAAACCGGAGTTTACTGTTGTAAATGAGGATTTTAAAAATTGAAGTCCAACGAAGAAAAAGCAATTTTTAGAACACCCGATAAGTTAAATCAGTACACCGAAGGCTCAGTTAGTTTAAGAGTTTTACGATTTGC
>DYOF01000064.1 GCA_020720665.1 Acetofilamentum sp.
ATTGTAATCAAAAAATATAATTATTATATCTTTGTGAAATAATTTCAGATCCTTTAGCTCAGTTGGTTTAGAGCGCTTGCTTGACAGGCAAGAGGTCGGCGGTTCAAATCCGCCAAGGATCACAATAAAAAACCTCGAAATAAGTGTTTGAAACATCAAAACCCCTGTTTAAAATAAAAGCAGGGTTTTTTTTGTATGGCAGAAAAATCGTTGTCTTTACACAGACTCTAAAAAATTAATATAAGCTTTGACTAATTTAATTTGTGAATATGTAATTTTATCAGTTAATGAATTTTTTGCTTCGGAAAGGTTTGATTCAGGTTTCTTTTTATAGTAATCTGTAATTGTTTTAATTGTTTCTGAATCAACTAATTCGTTAATATTTACTTCTCCGGTTTCTATAAATCGTATCAAATGATTTTCAATGGTTTGAATTGTAAATTTTTGTATATCTGCAATTTCTGCTATGGTTTTTCCGCTGTTATATAATTCGTATGTTAGTTCCCAATTCTTTTTCTTTAAGGTTTTTTCGGGTTTATCAAAATTTATTGCATCTTTATTCGGTTCCAAATTATTGACTTCAACAAAATTTAAAACGAGTTTAATTATTTCATTTCCAAAATGGTCAAATTTATTTTTCCCGATACCTTTAATTGCTTTTAATTCTTTTTCAGAAACAGGAAGTTTATTGGCAATTTCTTGCAGAGTTTTGTTGGGAAGAACCATATATAGTTCAATGTCATTAAATTCGGCAATATTTTCTCTCCATTTTTTTAGCTCTGCGTATAAGCCCGGATGTTCTGTTTCGACATTTTTTAATTTAGGTTTCGGTTTTTTTTCTTCTTCAAGAAGGGCTTTTATTTGAGCATCAAGAAATGATTGTATTTTAAAATCGGTCAAGCAAACGGTTAAACCATTTCGTTTAACTCTTAAAATTTCATTAACAGATGAAATGTTTTCGTTAATTGTGTTTTTAACAACTTTATTATCGGTTTCAAAACTGCTGAATTCTATTTTTTTAATAATTTCATTTTCATGGAATTGTATAAAATATTCTGCAGCTTTTTTCAATCGTTCTTGAAGTAAATTATTTTTTTCAATTTCAGGATTTTCATTAAGCAGAGCACTTACTTGTTTCATGAAATTTACGGCAAGTGAGGAAAGTTTAGGAAGAATCTGTTTGTTAATAATTAAAATGGTATCACCTAAGTTTCCTGTGTATGTTCCGCTATATTCGTTTAATTTTTTTTCAGTTAAATTAAATCTGTATGTGAGTTGTTTGTAATTAAAAAGCTCGTTTAAAAGCTGTATTTGATAGTTAAGTTTCGATTTTTTAAATTCAGTTTCATTCGGTTGATTTTTTTCTGCATCATTATTAAAGGATAAAATTTCTTTGTCACAAATAATTGATTTTTCGGATATCATTGAGCTTAAAACTAAGCCGTTGAGTGTTTTACAACGACTTAATGCAACATAGGTTTGTCCGTGTGCAAATGCAGCTGCGGCATCAATAACTGCTTTGTCAAAGCTTAAACCTTGGCTTTTATGTATGGTAATTGCCCATGCCAATCTCAACGGATATTGAGTAAATGAACCGATAAATTCACTTTCAATTTCGTTTGTGTCTTTATTCAAATTGTATTTAACTGTTTCCCAAGTTTCGGTTCCTGTATGTATAAGGTCGTCTTCTCCTTCGCATTTTACAATAATTGTATTTTCTTCAAAGCCGTTAATTACACCAATTTTTCCGTTAAAATATCTTTTTTCGGCGGAACTGTCATTTTTAACAAACATTACTTGCGCTCCTTTCTTTAATTCCAATTCAAAATCGGTAGGGTAGGCATAGTCTGAGAAATTTCCTTGAACAACTGCTTTAAATTTATGCGATTTACCTTTAATTTCTTTCAGTTTTTCTTCATTTATAATATTTGCCGAATTATTATGTGTGGTAAGCGTTATATAAGCTGATTTATCGGGAGGTTTAAAATCAGGAATATATCGTTGTCTTAATAAATGATACGAATTTTCAGAAAGCGTATCGTTTCTTATTTCATTTAAAATATTTATGAATGTTTGATCATTTTGTCTGTAAATGTGTTTTAGTTCAATATTAAGCAAGTCGGCTTCTGCTAATGCTTTGCTGTTAAAAAAATACACTGATTTATAATACGGACTTAAAATTTGCAGTTCATCATTTTTTATAACGGGAGCTAATTGTTGCATGTCGCCTATCATAAGTAACTGAACACCTCCGAAAGGGCTAAAGCGGTTTTTAAAACGTCTTAAAATTTCATCTATTGCGTCTAAAATATCGGCTCTGACCATAGAAATTTCGTCAATAACTAACAAATCTAATGTTTTAAGAATATTTATTTTTTGTTTATTGAATTTCTGATTAAAATTCGGATTATTGATTACATGTCCTGCAACTTTTTCAGTTAAAACAGGACCAAAGGGCAACCGGAAAAATGAATGAACGGTAACACCTCCTGCATTAATTGCCGCTACACCGGTTGGTGCAACAATTACCATTCGTTTAGGTGTAATTTGCTTTAATGATTTTAGAAAAGTTGTTTTTCCTGTTCCGGCTTTTCCTGTCAGAAAAATATTTCGGTTTGTATATTGTACAAATTTTCGAGCTAAATCTAATTCAGGGTTTTTTAACATATTAATTTTTTCTGCATGTAAAAATACTAAAAAATAATATTTAAGCCTCCGAAATTGTGTTTTTTATAAAATCGCACCCAAAATTTTTCCTCCGAAATTAAGAAAGCAGCTCGCAATTTTTCTCAGAGTTTTTAAAACAGGATTTTTTGCCGGAGGAAGAAATACAATTACAGTTAAAAGCTCAGCATTTGATATTTTTTTCACGTGTCTAAAAGTTTGTAATTAATTTATAATAAAATGTAAAAATTTAGGTAAAAATATCACCAAAGCCATTATTAATGAGCCTATTGAAGCAATTAAGACAGCTCCTGCCGATGCATCTTTAATTCTTTTGATTTTTTCATGTAAACTCGGATTTACAAAGTTACATAAATATTCAATTGCCGAATTAATGAGTTCTAATGCGGTAACAATAGTAATCGCAACAATAATAAACAGCCATTCTGTAGTATTAATATTGCATAAAAAGCCGGCTGTAATTACCAATATTGCTGCAACAAAATGTATTTTAAAGTTTTGCTCATTTCGAAAAACATATATTATGCCGTCAGCTGCATGAATAAATCGTTTCATATCGTTTCAAATTTTTAAATAATTGATATACTGCAAATTAAGGTGTTTTGTCAGTCATGCTCTTTTGTAAAAATCATTTAGCTTTACTGCTCCTTTCAGAGTTTTCAACAAAGTTTCATTATTTTTAATTTAAAGGGAACACCCGACGGCAGAATTGTTTAAACATTTGTATTACGGATGTTCCCGGGGGTTGACGAATTTAATTTTCTTTATTTTCTGTTGATTCTTTTTTTAATTTACTGTCGTTAATTGCGTCAATTTTAATGGCATACCAATCAACCTTTCGTGAGAAAAACATAACAATTGCCAAAACAGTAAAAATTCCTATACTGCCTATTAATAAAGCATAGTCTTGCATTTGAATAATAACAAAAATAAATGCATATAATATTATTAGCAAGCCGGAAATAAGTAAACTTAAATTCCAAGATTTTAAAATGGCTTTAACGTAAGCGGCAATAACAAAAATAGTTGCAACAGCCGAAATGTAAAATGCTGTATTAAAATCGGAATGTTCTGAAATTGAGAGGAGTAAAGTATAAAAAACAATCAATGAAATACCTACAAGAATGTATTGAATCGGGTGTATAAATACTTTTCTTAATACCTCTGTGAAAAAAAAGACTAAAAATGTTAATCCGATAAATAGAACGGCATATTTAACCGAACGAGTAATTTTCTGATAACCGTCAACAGGTAAAATTAAATCAACCCCGAAGGCAGACGGTTCAATGTTATAACTGTTGTTTTTCCACATTTGCGGAAAATTTCTGTTTAAGTGTAGAATTGTCCAATCAGCTGTAAAGCCATTTTCGTTAACGAGATTATTATCAGTAATGTATGCTCCGTTAAATTTGGGGTCTTTCCAAGTAGATTCTATGTGAACTTTACTTGTTTTTCCTACTGGAACAAAATACAGCTTTTGGCTGCCTTTTAAATTTACGGTATATGAAAATGTATAGGTCAGTGTGTCATCTTTATGAATGCTATTAACCGGCGCATTTATTCCGCTGTTTATGATGTCGTTATTAATTACTCCGGGATTAAATAAAATATCTTCATTGTTCCATTTCAGCATCACTTGTTCTTCAATTCCCCTTAAATCGCTTATTCCTGTTGTCAGTACTGCTTTATCCCACAAAATATCTTTTGGGTCAACATTTAATTCATCAATTTTAATATTTTTAAATTCACCGCTGATTTTTAAATCTGAATTATACACAACAATATCATAAATACCTCTTTTGCGTTTTTCCGGATTTATAGTTCCGTTTACGGTCAGGTTTTCGGGTAAAATATGTATATATTCTTTATATTCGGTAATTTTAACACTCTTATCTTCAAGCACTTCTTTTTCATATCTCATATAAGGAATTGAAATAAACGGACCGGTTATGATTTGTTCGTTTCCCCATTTAGAACTGACTTCCGAAACGGCACTGAATTTTAAATTTTCTCTTTCCTGAACCATGTTTTGAATCATTCCGGTTGAGGCTAAAAGGAATAATGCTATAAAAGCAATAATTCCTAATTTAACATAAATGTTGTGTTTTAAATTTTCCATAATTTAATGTTTTGAATTGTTTATATAATAATAATATGCTTTAGAATCGGCGTAATTCCATGATAGCCATGTATTTTTATGATAGTTTGTTAAAAATGTTTTAACCCTGCCTTTATAAACATTTTGATAGGTATCGTAAAATATTTTGTAAGTATTAAACTCTTCTGATTGGAAGAGTATATCTTTTCTTTGATCAATATAGGGCAATGCCTTATCATCAAAAGTCAGTAAAAAACTGGTTTCTATATTATTTCTTAAAGGGTGTGCAAGATTGTGTTTTGAAATGATAATGTCCCAATCGGGTATTGCAAAAAGAACAAAACCGATATATAAAGCCCAAGTATTAATTTTAAACAGCCAATAAGATGATTTTGATTCTTTAATTTTCAGATATAAACTGATTAATCCGAAAATAACCGATGCTAAAAAGAAAAATACTCCGATACGTTTATAAGCTAAGCCGAAATAATTGATATAGTGCATGTTTCTTAAAACAACAGAAATCAATAATATGATGTTTTGTACAATCCATATATAGGACAAAATCTGCAGTTTCTTTTTATTTCTGTAAAAGTTAAGATTTTTTCTGAAAAACCATATCATTATTCCTATTGATAGCAATATGCTTAAAATTAATAAATAAGTTCCTTCATGTACAAATTGTTTTAGGTCGATTTCATGAGTATATTCAAAATTTATCCAAATGGATGAAATGTCTATGATATTAATAATCAACAATAAAGCATTTACTAAACCAATCATTATCAAGCCGATACTAAATTCGTTTTTTAACAATGGTTTTAAGCCGGTTTTTCCGAACCAAAAATTATTTGTTTGACTTTGTTTTTTCCTTTTCCTGATTATGGTTTCCGAATAATTTTGTTCGTTATAAACGACATAATCTTTATTGTTTTTATACAGAAACCAAGCAATTACAATAAATCCCCAAATTGTAAACAAAATTTGGAGTACGGATACGTTTTTAAAAATGTTGTTTAACCGGTTAAGAAGATTTATAAAGAAAGCATCACTGAGTTCATCAAAAACAGGATTTGCAAATTTAAAAATCCAATAAAAAATATAAACGGTTAAAATAGGTAAGAGCGTTAATTTTAAAAATTTTAAAACAGATTTGTAATTAATACGACGTTTGTTCTTTAGCTTTATATATTGTTCTGCTAATTGCCAACTCATTACAAATGAACTTACCGAAGATGCATATCCGAAAAAAACTGATTTGAGTTTTTCTTGATGAATGAACGATTGCAATAAAACAATTGACGCAATCCAAACAATAAGGGCTAAATCGGAAGCATGATAAACAACCGTTAAAGCTGAAATAATACTGCCCGATAAAACAACAGCGGAGTTAAATGACTTTAAATTATTCGGAAAAAAAAGTATGCCGGTTCCGGTGATAAACAATGTAAAAATAAGTACGTTTATTCCGGCTTGTTCATGCCAAAACAGCAAATTGAATGAAACGGTTCCGATAATCAGAATTAGTGTTTTTAATTTCATAGTGCTTTGTATTTCAAAGTTAGTAGATAAAAAAATTAGAATTTTTGTCCCTTTATTAGTTCTTCAAGTGCGTTTAAATGTTCTTGAAAGGCGTTTTTACCTTCGTTTGTTGCAAAATAATTTGTTTTCGGTTTTCTTCCTTCAAATTTTTTATTTACACTGATATATCCTCTGCTTTCCAACACTCTTAAATGACTTGCCAAATTGCCGTCAGTCAGGTTTAGAATCTCTTTCAGGTGGTTAAATTCAGCTTTTGACTGAACCGTTAATACTGACATGATTCCTAACCTGACCCGGCTTTCAAAAAATTTATTAATATTTGATATAATTGAATCCAAATGTGTTAAATTATTTATCGTCCAAAGTTTTACTTATTTCTTCGGTTAAATTTTCGTACCCTTTAATTATTGTTTTTAAATGTTCGGTATCGGCATTAAAATTATCTTGATATGATTTAATACTGTTTGTTGTCAGAAATATTTTTAAAGCCGTTTTATATTCATTCACAGTTAATATTTTTTGATTCAGTTCTTCTTTAAGAGTTATAAGAGATTGAATTTTAGCTTTATAATAATTTTCTCCCGAATTGATTCTATCCATCACTTTTGCTCTCAATAAACTGTCTTGAATTGTGGTTGCATAAGCATTCACTTCATTGTAATAAGATTCGTTATCTGCTAAAAATTTATTTATGCGTGTATTGTATTTCAAGTTATCTTCATTTAACGTATTAATTTTTTCTTCCAAGTTTTTAAGATCCTTGTTTTTATCAATTATTTCTTTATACAATTGTTCCGTCATTGAATCGTATGAGCGTTTGATTGTTAATTCTTTAAAACTGTTTTTTTCTTGAAACGCATCAGGAGTCGCTTCATTCATTTGCTTATCCTTTGCGGTTGTACAGGCGGCAAAAATTAAAATAAAAAAGACGGTTATTGATTTTAGAGTGTTCATATTTTTATATTTTATTGGTTGATTTTTCATATTTATAATACATAATTGTTCCGTAAATAATGTGCATAATACCGAATCCGATACCCCAATAAATGATACCGTTTTCAATATCAACGGCGGCTATCAGTCCGATAATAACTTGTGAAATTCCTAAATACCTTATATCACTTAAAGTATATTTAGAAGCATTTATTAAAGCCAAACCGTAAAAAATCAGGGTTGCGGCAGCAATAATAAATGCAGCACCGTGCCAAATTAAAACGATAATGAATAAACCGCCGGTAATCAGAGGTATAAATAAATTTATAAGCATTCGTTCAGCCGTTTTATTCAATAATTTTATTCCGTGTTTTTTGGCGTTTCTGTGAGTAAAGATATATCCGAAAGTTATAGCTAATAACAGAACAATAAGGGCATCGGCTAATAATGCAATTACAATTTCGATACTGAAATCGCCCGATTGAATGATAAATGTTTTTCGCTCAAAATTATGATAAATATTTACCAGCCACCAAGCAAATGCTGCTCCGAAAAGGGCAAAAGTTCCGGCAAAAATACCGCCTAATCCGCTTAACGATAAAAAACCGGATGAGCGTTCCATTATCGAACGAATTTCAGTTAAATTTTCAAGGTGTTTTTGATTATCACTACTCATTTTTTATTTTTTAAAAGTGCTTTGCAATACAAAGTTAAAGAAATATTTTTAATAAGCAAATTTTTTTTTATTTTATTCATCAGAGAATTTATTTTTTGTATTTCTTGAAAACAAAAAGCCTCTACCGAAGCAGAGGCAAAGTTCTTGTGAACTACGGCATATAGCCTTATTGTGATAAGATTACAAAAGGAATTTTATTATCTTATGTTTGTAAAGATAGAATTTTTTTTATACTTTTCAAAATAAATTTATTAAAACTCTGACTATGGCAAAAATTTTAGGTTTAGATTTAGGAACAAACTCCATCGGCTGGGCGGTGGTGGATGAAGAAGCAAATCAACCGATTTTAAATAAAGGCGTTCGCATCTTTTCCGAAGGTGTGAAGATTGAAAAAGGCATTGAAAGCTCCAAAGCTGCCGAAAGAACCGGTTTTCGTGCAGCACGCCGCATGAAGTTCCGCCGTAAATTGCGTAAATATCAAACCTTGAAAGTTTTGATACAAAACAATATGTGTCCGCTGAGTTTGGAAGAACTCGAATTGTGGAAACAAAAAAAGATTTATCCGAAAAATGAAGAGTTTATTAATTGGTTAAGAACACATGAAGATAAAAACCCATATTTTTTCAGAGCAAAAGCAGTTAATGAAAAACTTGTAAATCCGTTACAACTCGGCAGAGCATTATATCATTTGGCACAACGGCGTGGTTTTAAAAGCAACCGATTGGAAGCTCCCGACGATGATTCGCAAATTGAAAATTACAAAACTGCAATAGAACACATTCTTGAAGATTCGGAAACCATTTCCGAATTGAATTTGAATTTGGACGAATATTTAAAAGAGGTTGAAACCGATGATAAGAAAACAAAATAAAACTCTATTATCACCAAGAAGCTCGCACTACGGTCAATGTCATAGAATATATGAATGATGTTATAAATTTTAAAAATATTGAAAATAATGTTTTTGATAAATCGGGTATTCCGAAAAAGAGCAAATTGACCACACCAAAAGGAGGCGACGTTATCGGAAACTTTAAAGAATTTCCATATATCAAAATTCAAGCAAATAATTTTTACGCCCTCCTCGAAGGCAAAGATTTTAAACTGACCGAATGGGGCGAAATTGTTAAAATATGAAAGGTTTTATAAAATAAATTGTTGTGGTTTATTCGCACAAAAAGTGCTTACGAGAAAGTTGATAACAAATGCAAATTGAATATATTTTTAGAATAATTTAATAACTTTGTAGTATGAGATTACAAATAATACCTGCAAAATATCTGAAAAATTTTAAAGATAAAATAACATTTAATTTAAAACATGAATTTGATAAAATAGAGTATCAAAATTTTAAAAGAGATATTTTTTATTACAATGCAAATTCAGTTGCAAGTTCAGCAAAAATTGAAGGCGAAATTGCAAGTTCACAAGATTTAATTCAGTACTTAAAACATAAAAAAAAATTTAGTCCGAATTATATAAATGCAACGAATGATTTGTTTAATGCTTATGTTTTTGCTCAAAATAACAAGTTGAATAAAAAAAGTTTATCGAAATCACACAAATTATTATCTGAAAATCTTCTGATTAAGTCTGCACAAGGAAAAATAAGACAGCATGACGAACTTATTTTGAATGATGACGGTAATATCCTATACACTGCAACAAGAAAAGAAGATGTGGAAAGTGAATTTAACAAACTTATACATGACTTAAATATTTTACTTGAAAGAGATTTGGGAACAAAAGAAATTTTTTATTATGCTTTTATGTTAAGTTTAGTATTGGTAAAAATACATCCTTTTGAAGATGGGAACGGAAGAACTTCGCGATTACTTGAAAAATGGTTTATTGCTGAAAAATTAGGGAAAAAAGCATGGTTTTTAAAATCTGAACTAAATTACTACAACAAACGAAAAAGCTATTTTTCATCATTAAACAGCATGGGGCTTTTTTATGAAGATACAAATTACGGTAAATCGGTTTCAATATCTGTATATACAGCCAATACACTTAAATAACAAAAGTTTCCGACTCAATGGTTTAAATGATTAATTTAAAACATTGCAATGATATTTAATTCTTATTTTGTGGTTTATCAGAGCATTGTCATGCTCTAATGAGAAAGTTGATAACAAAAGATTCTAATTCGTTTTTTTAAAATGAAGTTTTAAAAAAACGCTAATTTTTAAAAATTAATGAATATAAAGTTTAAAAATTAATCTGTTTTTCATAAATTTGTATCTGTTCATCTAATTCTTTCTGTATGAAATTTTTAAAAAGTTTAATTGCAATTTTTAACCTTAAAACTTTAATTGTTACCATTTTAGCAATAGTTTCAACGTGCTTATGTATTCATTATGAATTGATTGTTGATTTTTCATTGACTTTGGTCGGAATTGCCGTTGTTTTTCCGATTGTTTTTTCCATCGGCGGAGCCTATAATAAACGTGAAGACGCTTTAAAATTGTATGCAACCATCAAAAGCGCACAGCCGAGCTTTATATTTTGCGTCCGGAGACCGGATAGGCGATAACAACGAAGTTGAATTAGAAAAATTACGAACTTTATTAAATCGGTTTTTATCAGGTTTAAGAGGTTTTTTTCAAACATTCGATGAAAAAGAAAAAGAAATTAAAGAAAAAAATATTTATACTGTTTTCTCTGAATTATCACATTTTATTCATGATTTCAGAGAAAGAGGTTTACAAAGCGGAGAAGTTTCCCGTACCAATCAATACTTAAGTAAAATTATGGATGCATTTGAAAGTTTAAAACATATTTATCAATATCGTACACCGGTTAGCTTGCGAGCTTACAGTAAAATTTTTGTTGTAATAATTCCTATAGTTTACGGACCCTATTTTGCAAAAATTGCCGATAATGTTTCAATATGGTTAGGAATGGTTATGCCGATTCTGTTCAGCTTAGTTTTGGTCAGTTTGGATAATATTCAGGATCATTTAGAAAACCCGTTTGATCAGGTGGGAGCCGATGATGTAAAAATAAATGCAGAAAAATTTATAGAAAATTTGAAATTAAATAAATAAGTATTTTTTTATGAATATTTTAGAGGTAAAATCACCGTTTGACGGGCATTTAATAAAGAAAATTTCGATGATAGCAGCCGAAGAAGGTGAGCAAATGCTTCAAAAGGCTTATGATATTTTTAACAATAGAAAAGCATGGTTGTCTAAACATAGGCGAATTGCAGTATTGGAAAAAACAGCTCAATTAATGAGCGAAAGGGTAGAGGAATTGACAAAAATTGCTGTCGAAGAAGGCGGGAAACCTTATAAAGATTCAAAAGCGGAGGTATTGAGAGCCATCAATGGCGTTAAATTAGCCGCAGAGCATATCGGTCAGTTGAAAGGAAGTGAGATTCCCTTGGGCTTAACGCCGGCTTCTGAAGGCAGAGTGGCTTTTACGATTAGAGAACCCATCGGTGTTGTATTTTCTATCAGTGCCTTTAACCATCCGTTAAATTTAATTGTTCATCAAACAGTTCCTGCTATAGCTGTCGGTTCTCCGGTAATTATTAAACCGGCGTCAAGCACACCCTTATCTTGTATAAATTTTGTAAATATTTTATATGAAGCAGGTTTGCCTAAAGAATATTGTCAAGTTGCCGTTTGTAAAAGCAGTTTAGCTGAGAAATTAGTAACAGACAGGCGGGTTAATTATATGTCGTTTATCGGTTCTGCTAAAATCGGTTGGTATTTGTCCTCAAAATTATCATCAGGAACGAGGTATGCATTGGAACACGGAGGTGTTGCCCCTGTTATTGTAGAGGCTGATGCCGATTTGGATGAAGCTGTTCCGGATTTAGTAAAAGGTGGGTTTTATCACGCAGGTCAGGTTTGTGTATCTGTTCAAAAAATATTTGTTCATGAATCAATTTTAAATGATTTTATCGTAAGATTTGTTGAACAAACCAAACAGTTAAAAACCGGAAACCCGTTAAATAAAGATACCGATGTAGGACCGATTATTATTAAAGAAGAAGTTGAAAGAATAGAAGAATGGGTTAAAGAAGCAGAGGAAAGCGGCGGAAAAGTTTTATGCGGCGGGAAAAAAATTTCCGAATCTTTATTTGAACCTACGGTTATTTTTGAACCTTCGGAAGTAGCCAAAGTAAGTACCGAAGAGGTTTTCGGACCGGTAGTTTGCATTTATACTTATAATAACACCGATGAGGCTTTAAAGAGAGCAAATGCGTTGCCTTTTGCTTTTCAGGCGGCGGTTTACACAAAAACTATTGATACAGCTTTGAAATGCTCTCATGAATTGCGTGCTTCAAGCGTTATGATTAATGACCATACGGCATTTAGGGTTGATTGGATGCCTTTCGGCGGGTGGGACGATTCGGGAATAGGAGTGGGCGGAATACCTTATTCTATGAACGAAATGACTCGAGAAAAACTAACGGTAATTAAAAGTAAATTTCTTTAAATTCATAACAGTATTATTATG
>DYOF01000196.1 GCA_020720665.1 Acetofilamentum sp.
ATAATTCACTCTCGGACGGTTGGTTTGTTTATAAAAAATGTTTGCAACGTAATCAATACCAAGCAGTTCAAACAATTTTTTTACAGATTTGTCGTCTCCGTAATTCAGGATAA
The DNA here is from genome assembly GCA_020720665.1 of Acetofilamentum sp. Taxonomy (GTDB): domain Bacteria; phylum Bacteroidota; class Bacteroidia; order Bacteroidales; family JAADGE01; genus JAADGE01. The sequence goes on from DYOF01000196.1 coordinate 114, forward strand.
ATTCAACAAGAATTTCGTGATTAATATTTTCTTTTTCATCTTCTTTGAAATACCAGAAAAGAGACGAATTTTCGCGGATAAATTGTTTTATTTCGGGTGTGTTCATTTCTTTTTATTTTGACAAATTTAAGAAATATTTATAAAATGGAATAACACTGATTGATATGTTTTTGTGTGTAAACTCATCTTCGTTGTCAAAAGTAATAATTATACCGGTGTCGGTGTTCAAATAGTTGCAGGCTTCTGCAAGTCCTTTTAATTCCCTTTGCTTTGTGTCGTTGTCCGTAATATCGTAGGATACCTGAACCGGTAAATAGTTGTTTTTGTTTCTGACAATAAAATCGCATTCATAATTTTTTTTAAAGTAAAACAGTTCTTTTCCGGCTTTCATAAATTCCAATGCTACCATATTTTCGAGTAATTTTCCGGAGTTTTCCGAAACTGAAAATTCGATGGAAGAAAGCAACCCGTTATCAATTATGTATGTTTTTTTATCGCTTTTTTCTTGTTTTATTTCCGAAAAATCAAATTTATTGATTGATTGACTGATAAAAACAGTATTGCAATAATCAAAATAGTCGTATAAATATTTATTGCTTATCTTATACCCGAGTGATTTTAAATCGTTATATGCTTTATTTATCGAGAATGGTTTTGTTACGCCGGCAAATATTTTTTTAATAAAAAATTTGAAAGTACCCACATCGCTTATTTTATATCTTTCAATAACATCTCTGAAAATCATTGTGTTAAAATATTGTTGCAAAACTTTTAATCTGCTTTGTTTGTCGAAAAAAACAGTTTCGGGAAATCCGCCTTCTTTCAAAAATTTTTCGGCATAGTGTATTATTTTGCTTTTGTTTTTTTGCGGATATAATTTTTTTGAAATTTTGTAAAATTCTAAATATTCGCTAAAACTAAGCGGGTAAATTGTATATGTGATTGTTCTTCCTCTGAGTTCTGTTGCTATTTCGGTGCTTAAAAGTTTTGAGTTTGAGCCGGTTATAAAAATATGCCGAGATTTTGTGTCAAAAATTCGGCGAACAAATTTTTCCCAACCGGTAACATTTTGAATTTCATCGAAAAAGAAATAGGTGTTTTCTATGTTTATTTCAGGAAAAAGTTCGGTGTAGGCTTGTATTATATGGTCTAAATTTTCGGTAGTAAGCTCTAATCGTTCGTCTTCAAAATTAAGAAAAAGTATTTGTTCTTTTTTTATTCCGGATTTTAAAAGTTCGTTTATTTTTTGATATAAAATATAGGTTTTGCCACTCCGTCTTGCTCCTATAAGTGTTACAATGATGTTTAAATTAAGCGAAATGTCAATATTTCTGTGTATTACAGAAGGAAAATCTTTGTTTTGATTTTCAAGTATTATTTCTTTTATTTTTGTTTTCATACTGCAAATGTATGAATGTTTTGTAAATAAAACAAACTTTTATGAAAAATCTTAGTAAATTCTACCAAATAATTTATGTTAATCTTGGTAAAAATTACTAAATCTCACTAAAAATATCAATAATTTTCAACAAAATTTTTCAATACCTGCATACCAAACTTATGACTTTTTTCGGGGTGAAATTGCAGCCCGATAATATTGTCTTTTTTTAATGCAACCGTAAATTCATATCCGTAATTGGCAGTTGCCAGGATGTCGTTTTCATTATTTGCCTTTAAATGATATGAATGGACAAAATAAAAGCGTGGCGGAACTTCGTGTAAATTTTGAAAAAGTTTGCAATTTTGATTGTAAGTTATCTCGTTCCAACCCATGTGCGGAATTTTGCAGTTTTCGGGCAATTTTGCCGAATCAAATTTCACGGTAAAGGCATCGAACCATCCGAGACCGGCTTTTGTGCCTTCGTCGCTCGATTTTGTCATAAGCTGCACGCCGAGACAAATTCCGAGTATAGGTGTTTTGTCTGTCAGCACTTTTTTATTGAGAATTTCAATCAGTCCGCTTTTTTCGAGTTGTTCCATGCCGTAGTCGAAATGCCC
>DYOF01000065.1 GCA_020720665.1 Acetofilamentum sp.
ACTCTGTTTTTCAGAATGTTATTAGCAGTGAGTCCGAGGGTATAGTGCAAATTTTTTTTGAATTATTCGGGTTAAATCGGTTTTTTAGTTCGACTGCTGTTTTGGTTTGCTTACTGAAAAAATACATTATTCGGCTTTTACGGTAATAATTTCATTTAAGTCGGTTGTATATCTCGGCGATAATTGTTCTTGATTCATAATCCATGTTTTTTTTGGGTTTTGGCTACCCAATTTTATAAGTTTGCCTCCGTTTCGGGCATTTAAAAAATCAACGGCTTTCATCAGTGATTTATGTTTCGGATTTGAATTTTGAAATAATGATAATTGAATTTGTTCTGCAGGCGTAAAATCACTTGCAATCACTCCGGCTTTTTTATATTGAAATCCGTTTTTAAAAATCTGCTTCAAACCCATATCGGCAAATTTTGCCAATTCAATAGCCGAATTTGTAGGAAAAGGTAATTTTACAACAACATTTCTCGCATATTGGTCTAAATCTTTTCGATGCTGATTTGTGTGTAAAAACACCAGCAAACTGTTGCAGGCAGAATTTTGTATTCTTAATTTTTCAGAGCAAGTAACTGCAAATGTAACAACCCGCTCTTTGATGTCTTTATATTCTGTAAGATTTTTGCTGAATGTTCGGGTAACGGCAATATTTTTTTTGGAATTTAGTTCTTCTGTTTTTATCGTTGATATGCCGGATAAATCGCGTTTTAAACGCAAGCCGGTAACCGTTAAATGTTTTTTCACCCAATAATCGCTTAATTGGGTAAATTCATAAGCCGTGTTTACACCGACGGCTTTTAAACGATCTGTTAATCGTCTTCCTATTCCCCAAATATCTTCGGCTTTTAGCCATTTTAAAGCCTTAATACGTTTTTCTTCGTTTTCAATAACATATACACCGCCTGTTTTTACGGGGAACTTTTTAGCAATTTTATTTGCTGCTTTTGATAAGGATTTAGTTGGTGCAATACCGACACTAATCGGCAATCCGGTTGATTTTTCAATACGTTTTTTAATTTGATTGCCGTATTCAAGCATATCAAGATGTTCAAATCCGAATAAATTTAAAAAGGCTTCATCAATACTGTAAATTTCTAAATCGGGTGTAAATTCGCCCAATAAAGCCATCACTCGATTACTCATATCACCGTAAAGCGGATAATTGGACGAAAATACCGTTATTTGATGTTCTTCAAAAACAGATTTAAATTTGAATGCCGGTGCTCCCATCGGAATATATTTTTTGGCTTCATTACTTCGAGCAATTACGCAACCGTCATTATTACTTAAAACAACAATCGGCTTATTATTTAAATGCGGTTGAAACACTCGCTCACAAGAAGCATAAAAATTATTACAATCAATCAGTGCGTACATTTAAAAACTCTTTATGACATGAACAACAATTCCCCAAATAATAAAATCGTTTTCCTTCGTTACTTCAATAATTTCATACTTATTATTAGCAGGAATTAAAAGAACTCTATTTTTCTCAATTTGAATTTTCTTCATCAAAAATTCGCCGTCAATATAGCAAACGGCAATTTTTCCGTTTTGAGCTTCCAAACTTTTGTCAATCACTAATAAATCACCGTCGTCAATCCCCAAACCGTTCATTGAATCACCTTTAACTTTTCCGTAAAAAGTGGAGTGCGGGTTTTTTATCAACACTTTATTCAAATCAATAGAAGCATCTAAAAAATCGGCTGCAGGACTTGGAAATCCGGCACTAATGCCCTGCTCTGCAATCGGTAATTCCAATTCAGAATCAGAATTAACCGAATAGAAATCAATTAATTTACTTTTATGAATTTGAAGAGTATTTTTCACGTTTTGCCTCATTTACCGGATACAAAGATAGGGCAAATTTCGATTTGATGTTTGTTATTTTTCAAAGGTTTTAAAAAAAACCATTTCGGCGCATCGTTCACCGTCAACTGCCGCAGAAATAATACCTCCCGCATATCCGGCTCCTTCACCGCAAGGATATAAGTTTTTTATTTGCGGATGTTGTAGGGTTTCTTTATCTCTCGGTATTCTTACCGGTGAAGATGTTCTGGATTCAACGCCCAAAATAACGGCTTCATTTGTTAAATAACCCTTCATCCGTTTACCGAATACTTTAAAACCGACTTGTAATCGTTTTCCTATATGTTCGGGAAGCCAGAAGTGCAGCGGTGATGATACGATACCGGGATGATAGGAGGTTTCGGGTAAAACCGGCGATAATTTTCCGTTAACAAAATCATGTAAACGCTGAGCCGGTGCAATTAAACCGTTACCGCCGTTTTGAAAAGCAATTTGTTCCAATTGTTCTTGAAATTTTAAACCGGCAAGAACCCCGTATTTTTCTTTATCAGGAAAATCTTCTGTTCGTATCTCAACAACCATACCTGAATTTGCAAATTTTGAATTTCGTTTTGACGGTGACATACCGTTTACAACCGTTTCTCCGGGAGCTGTTGATGCAGGCACAATAAATCCGCCCGGGCACATACAAAATGAATATACTCCTCTGCCCTGAACTTGTGTTACTAAACTATATGCTGCTGCCGGCAAATAATCGTTTCTTATTTTACAACTGTATTGAATGCTGTCGATTAATTCCTGAGGATGTTCAACGCGTACGCCCATTGCAAAAGATTTTGCTTCGATAAGAATATTTTTTTTATTTAACAGTTCAAAAATGTCTCTTGCCGAATGCCCGGTTGCCAATATTAAAGCGTTCCCGAAAATTTTTTCACCTTTTTGAGTTACAATCCCTTTTGCAATATTATCCTCAATAATCAAATCGTCAACACGGGTTTCAAAATGAACTTCTCCGCCGGACTTAATAATTGTTTCTCGGATTTTCACAATAATTCCCGGTAATTTATTTGTGCCGATATGCGGATGTGCATCCGACAAGATTTCTTTTTCGGCTCCGTGTAAGGTTAATATGTCTAAAATTCGTTGTACATCACCTCTTTTTTTTGAGCGTGTATATAATTTCCCGTCAGAAAAAGTACCTGCACCGCCTTCGCCGAAACAATAATTTGAATTCGGATTTACACCTTTATTTGTATTTATATCTTGAATATCTTTTTTTCGTGAACTGACATCTTTTCCTCTTTCTAAAACAATCGGTTTTAACCCGTTTTCAATTAATTTTAATGCAGCAAATAATCCGGCAGGTCCGGCACCGATTATTATAACCTCGGGTTTCCCCTCAACATTTTGAAGTTTTAATTCAAATTTTTCTTTTTGAAACGGCTCTCCCCAAAATACTTCTAATTGTAAATTCATTAGTACATATTTTTTTCGTGCATCAATTGATTTTTTCAACACTTCAATGCCTGTTATTTCATCCGGGCTTATTTTTAGAAATTCTGCAGCATCTGTTATGAAGTATTTTTCATCAGATGCTCTTTTGGGTGATAATAAAAGATTTATAATTTTCTTCATTCTATTTTTTTGGAGAAACAAATACTAAAAAAAAACTGCATTTTTCTGATAGGGAGACTTTTATAAAATCGTATTAACCGGAAAAATGAAAGGATAGCATGAAAACTTTAGATTTTAGATATTTCATTGCTCCGGAGTATTCTGTGCCGTCATCAACAGCCATATTGTTAATTCCTATACCCATTTTCAATTCGGGTGAAAACTTAAAATACGGAAAATACAGGTCCAATCCTAATCCTATTTCGCCGTAAACATCCGGTTGAGCTAAGCTTATCATAGGCATCAATTCTGCCGGAATTTTCTTTTTAGAAGCTAAATCCAAAACCGGTTTTATTCCGCCGATTAAATAAAAGCGATAATTATTAATTCTGTCGGATTTGTATTTAAACAACATCGGAAATTCAATAAATGTTGATGATAATTGCATGGTGTGCGTAATAAAATAGGTTTCGTCTAAAGAATTTGTTTCTTTCAAAACATATTCTAAATCTCTTTGTATAAAGGTAAGATTTATCAGAAAGCGAAAATCTAAATATTCAGCTAATCTTAAATTTGAAAGAGGACCTAAATGAAAACCGGGTTGTTGCTTATTTTCAATACTGTAAACCGTTCTTATTATTGAAGTATCAAAAAAGGTATCGGAATTTCTGATATAAAAATCGGAGGTATTTATGCCTACCGTGAAACCGAAATGTAAGCGTTTATTGTCATGTAATCTTAAATTTTGAACGTTATTTTCTTGTGAAAATGAATGGTTTACAATAAAAGAAAGGAGTAATACGGTACTTATTATTTTCTTCACTATTTAGAATTTTACTTATATAAACAACAAATATGTAAAAAAATTGTGTATTTTTTATCAATTTTAGTTTAATTTATCCAATTCGTTTTTAACAAAATTCATTAATTCGGCAATATATTCTTTACTGAAATTAAATTCGATATCTGCAGTTTTATAAATTTCGGGTATAGGAACTGAATAGCCTAATTTCAAAGCATTTTCATAATCATCAAGTGCTTTTGTCGGATTCTTTTTAAAATTCCTCCAAACGGCTACGGCTCCTAATTGAGCAATTCCGTATTCGATATAATAAAACGGAACCTCAAAAATATGCATTTGTCGTTGCCAAGCCGTTGAATAATATTCTTCATATCCTTTCCATTCAACTATATGAGTATCAAATTCTTTAGCTACCGAATTCCAAATCATTTTTCGTTCTTCAAAATTATGATTCGGATTTAAATACAATTGATGTTGAAATTTATCAATAGCGGCAATCCACGGTAAAACAGATAATACACCCTCTAAATGAGTTCGTTTTGCCCGTTTTAAATCTTTTTCGTTTGAATAAAATATGTTCCAAAATTCAGACGAAATTAATTCCATTGACATTGAAGCCAACTCTGCGACTTCTGAGGGTAAGGATTTAAAATCAAGCAGTTCCAAATTACTGCTTAAAAATGAGTGTACGGCATGTCCGCCTTCATGCATCATTGTTTCCAAATCTCGTTGGTTTCCGGTTGCATTCATAAAAATAAACGGGATGTTACTTTCATACAAGGGATAGTTGTATCCTCCGGGTGCTTTTCCTTTTCTCGAATCTAAATCTAAATACGAATTATCTTTCATCGTTTTCAGATATTCACCGTATTGAGGTCTGATTTTTGAAAATACTTGTATTGCTTTATCAATTAATTCTTTACCGTCTGAAAAGGGTTTTAGTGCAGGTTCTAAATCCGGATCGACAGATGTATCATAAGGCATTAAAACAGTATAATTAAGTTTTTCTTTTCGTATCTTATAAATTTCATTAATTATAGGCATCACTTCCTCTTTAACGGAATTATGAAACATAATACAATCATCAATGGTATAATCAAAGCGATTCAATGCAGAGTGCATGTAATCTCTGTAATTTTCAAATCCGGCGTTTTTGGCTGCCTGATGCCTCAATACTATCAGTTCGGAAAGCAAATTATTCAATTTATCATGGTCATCAAACCTTCTTTTTTGAATTAATTCGAATATCTCTTTTCTTATTGTTCTGTCTGTATCTTTTAAAAAATTTCCGGCTTTTTGAAGTGTCATTTCTTCATTGTTATAAATGACGGTCATAGCACCTGAAATAGCACCAAACTCTCTTTCTTTTTGTTGCAGTTTCGAAAAAATTTCAATATTTTCTTTTCTGAATAATTCAATTGAGCGTTTTACTTTTTTTATTGCAATATGATATTTTTCGTGGTCTAATTCATTTAAAAACTTACAGTTAATAAGTTTTTTGTCAAGTAAATCAGAATATTCCGACACAAGAGGCTCAATTTCACTTACAAAAAAATTAAACTGCTCAGCTAAGTGTTCATTTTCGGTATCGCAGGTCATTTTAATATAACGCCAAGCCATGTCTTCTTCCAAAAAGGCTTCCGTTTCGCTTTTATCTGTCCACCACCTTAATAATTCCTCTGCCGAATTAATTGTTCTTTCTTTTAAATCTTTCAAATAAGGTAAAATATCATCTTTAGATTTTATTTTAATATCTTCGCTGATAAAATTTCTTTTTATTTTCATCGTTTAAATTCAAATTGTTTATATTTTGTTCAAATTTATGAATATCCCTGTCAATATAAAAAGTTTATCTTTGTAAATTTTAATAAAGAATGAATAAAATTTTTAAAATACTCTTTTCACTGTTCTTTATTCCGTTTATGAGCACTGCACAAACAGGTGGTTCAGGAGTATATAATTTTTTACATATAAGTAATTCTGCAAGAACGGCATCTTTAGGCGGTAAAAATATTTCAATTTATGATAACGATTTAAATTCGGCGATTCAGAACCCCGCATTACTTAATGAACAAATGAATCAAAAAGTATTGTTTAATTATGTTAATTATTTTGCAGGAATAAATTTGGGTTACGCCGGATATGCGTTTGATTTTAAAACATACGGAACTGTATTAACCGGCATTCAGTATTTTAATTACGGAAAATTTACTTCAGCCGATGAAACAGGTATTATTTCAGGTAATTTTCAAGCAGCGGATTATGCTTTTAATATTATTTGGGCAAAACAACTTACAAATCAATTACATGCCGGTATAAATTTAAAACCGGTAATTTCAAATTATGAAGCATATACATCAATAGGATTAGTATTTGATATCGGCTTATCGTATATAAATAAGGAAAAAGAATTTACAGCCTCAATTACCGCTGTAAGTATCGGAAGCCAATTAAAACCTTATATTAAAGGACATTATGAGCCTGTTTCATTTGATTTACAAGCCGGGATATCTAAAAAATTATCTCATGCTCCGTTCAGAGTTCATGCTACGGCACAACATTTAAACCGTTGGAATTTACGGTATGACGTTCCTCAAAAAGTAACGACAGTTTCTTTTGCCGAAGAAACCGATACGAAGCCTGCTGAACTGCTTGCTCACTTTTTTGACAATGCGCTAAGACACTTTATTGTAGGCGTTGAACTGATTCCGATAAAGAGTTTTTACGCCTCTTTAGGATATAACCATCAACAAAAACAAGAAATGAAACTCATTACAACCGGAGGATTATCAGGATTTTCATGGGGCTTCGGTATTAAATTAAAACGATATTCTGTGCATTACGGTCGAGCAATTTATCATTCTGCCGGTGCATCAAATCATTTCTCGCTGTTATTTGACTTAAATGAATTCGGGAAAAAGAAAGCTGTTAATTCTAATTCTCAAAAAGATATAATTAAATTATGACAACACATTCAAAACTGATAATAGCCATTGACGGACATTCATCTTGCGGAAAAAGTACTATGGCAAAAGACTTAGCAAAACATTTCGGATATAAATATATTGACACCGGAGCTATGTATAGAGCTGTTACTTTTTTTGTTATAAAAAATAAACTATTTACCGGCAAAATAATTGACGAAAAATTATTACAACAGGCATTTAAAGAAAACCAAATAAATATTGAATTTAAATATAATCCGATACGTTTAAATTCAGAAACATTATTAAACGGAAAGAATATTGAACAAGAAATCAGAGGAATTGAAGTTTCGGAATTAGTAAGCCCAATAGCCGTTATTCCTTTTGTTCGACATGAATTAGTTGCATTGCAGCGAGAAATGGGTAAAGAAGGCGGAATTGTTATGGACGGCAGAGATATCGGAACGAATGTTTTTCCGAATGCCGATTTAAAAATATTTCTGACAGCCGACCCTAAAATCCGTGCGGAACGCCGATTTAAAGAATTAAAAGAAAAAGGTCAAGACGTTACTTTTGATGAAATTTTAAAAAATGTTAAAGAACGTGATTTTATAGATTCAAACCGAAAAACACATCCGTTAAAACAAGCCGAAGATGCTATTTTAATTGACAATTCTTATATTACAATTAAAGAGCAAGTTCAAAAAGTAATTAAATTAGTTAATCAGGTATTAAATAAAAAAACAGAACGTGAAAATTGAAATTGATTCCAATTCAGGATTTTGTTTCGGAGTTGTAAAAGCAATTGAAATTGCAGAGAAAGAGCTTGAACACGAAAAAACACTCTATTGTTTGGGTGATATTGTTCATAATGACGCAGAAGTTAAACGTCTGGAAAACAAAGGATTAGTTACAATTAATCATGATGAATTTAAATTGCTAAAAAATGTTAAAGTCCTTTTACGAGCGCACGGAGAACCGCCGGCAACCTATGAAACAGCAAAACGAAATAACATTGAATTAATTGACGCATCTTGTCCGATTGTATTAAATCTCCAAAAAAAAATTGATAAAGCCTATCACAATTTTGAAGAAATTGAAGGTCAAATTGTTATATTCGGAAAAGAAGGACATGCAGAAGTTATCGGATTATTAGGACATACCGATAACAAAGGAATTGTAGTTTCGGATATAAATGATTTAAAAAAAATTGACTTTTCAAAACCAATCAGTATTTTTTCACAAACGACAAAAAGTCAAACGTCATATCATGAAATTATTAACGAAATAAAAAATCGTTTAAAATCCAATCAAGAAAACGGAGCAATTCAATTTATTGCAAACGACTCAACATGTCGAGCAGTTTCAAACAGAGATGTATATTTAAAAGAGTTTGCAAAAAAACATAATATTATCATTTTCGTAAGCGGGAAAAAAAGTTCAAACGGCAAAGTGCTGTATCAAGTTTGCAAAAATGAAAATGAACGCACCTATTTTGTTTCCGAACCTGAAGAATTACAAAATGAATGGTTCAAGCCAAATGATTCTGTCGGTATTTGCGGAGCAACTTCCACACCCGAATGGTTAATGGAAAAAATCAGAGACCAAATTAAAACATTTGAAAATTAAAGATTTTTCGTTTGTGAATACAAAAACTCAAATTACTTTTATAAAACTCCTCCCGTTTTATATTTTTTTTACCGGTTTGGTTTTTCTTACTTCCGGAAATATATTTTTTTGGGATACCGTTCAATTAGCTTCACGTCATGCTCATTTTTTTTATGAAAATAATTTTTCCGATTTATTATTACCGGATACAATTGACAGCGGACATATTCCTGCATTCGGTATGTACATAGCTTTAATATGGAAATTATTCGGTAAAACACTTTTTATCAGCCATATAGCAATGCTTCCGTTTATTTACGGAATTATTTTTCAAGCTTATCGTTTTATTAAAAACTTTATTTCTGAACCATATGTTTTTTGGGCATTAGCTCTTTTTTTGGCAGATGCAACCTTATTAGCCCAAAGCACGCTCGTCAGCCCCGATATTGCATTAATATTTTTTTTCTTAACGGCTTTAAATTCAATACTTAAAAACAGAAAAATAATTTTAACAATTGCTGTTTTAGGTTTGTTTTTAACCGGTATGAGAGGAACAATGCTTGCCTTTTCAATACTTATAATTGATATTACCCAAAATATTACAATCAAAAACAAACTCGCAGTTTTTAAAGAATTATTACATAGAGTTCTGATTTATTTACCCGGATTTGCAGTTTTTTTGTTCTACAGTTTATATCATTTAAAAGTAAAGCATTGGATTGCATATCACGAAGAATCACCTTGGGCTCAAAATTTTGAATTAACCGACTTTAACGGATTTTTTAAGAATTTTGGAATTTTTATATGGCGATTAATTGACTTTGGCAGAGTTTTTTTATGGATTACCGGAATCATTTTATTATTCAAATTCAGAAATTTATTTAAAACAAGCTACCGGTTAAAACAATTATTAATCGTATTTGTTACTACTTTAATTGTTTTGTCAATTAGTTTTTTATCATACAAAAGTTTAACTGCACACCGGTATATCTTATCCGTATATTTAATATTTTCAGTTATTGTTTCCTATATAATTTTTGAAAAATTACATTCAAAAAAGCTGAAAATTATATTATTTTCATTGATACTGACGGGAATGCTCAGCGGAAATTTTTGGATATACCCGAAACATATTGCACAAGGTTGGGATTCGTCACTTGCATATTTACCGTATTTTAAATTAAGAAAACAGGCTATTCAGTATATGAATGATAATAAAATACCTGTATCTGAAACCGGTTCAGCATTTCCTAACAGTACTGAATTCAAATATCTTGACCTGAGTAACAGTAAAATTAAATTTCCGGAAAAGAATTTACAATTTCAAGATTATATTTTTTATTCAAATATTTATAATGATTTTACTGATAATGAATTACATCAATTATCAAAGAATTTTTCTATATTGAAAGAATACAAATCACGCGGTATTTCAATCATTTTATACAAAAAAAGACCCGATTAAAATCGAGTCTTTGAAAAATTAATTTTTAACGGCTTAGCCCCAACTTTCAACATGAATTTGTCCGGGTTCTTTACGTTTATGTTCCTTAAAACCGTCGGCTTCTAAATTTTTAAACATACTTTCAACCATTTTCGGATTACCGCATAAAAAAATATGGGTATTTTCGGGTAAGGGCTTTTCACCGAATGCTTTTTCAACCACACCGGCTGACCACATATCTTGAACGAAACGAGTATCTCCGAACCATTTTGAAGGTTCATTTTCAACATGTATAATTGTCGGTAAATATATAAATCTATCCGTAATGCTTTCTAAAAGCATTAACTCGGAACGATAGCCTAAATCCCATGAATTTGAGGCACCGTGAATAACGACTATTTTGCGATTGGTATTGCTCAAAATATTTGAGCGTAACATACTTAGATACGGAGCCACACCTGTACCCGTTGCAACTAACACAACGTTGTTATCTTCAGGCACTTGGTCAAGAGTAAACATTCCTACCATTTTATTTCCGAGTTCTATTCTGTCGCCGATTTGCAAATTAAACAATCGAGGAGTTAAAGCCCCCGAACGAACTAATGAGATATAAAATTCAATAAATTCTTTTGATTTAGATGAAGAAGCAATTGAATAGACCCGTTTAATCATTTTTCCGTCTTCATATTCTTCATAATCAGGAGTTGACCCTGCAACCCGCTCTGCCGTTGCAGGAAGTGCTAAAGCGGCAAATTGCCCTGATGTAAAATCCGGTAATTCCCAACCGTCAGGAGCTATCCTGAAAATTTTCATTGAGGGTGATACTTGAATTATTTGTGTTACAACTGCATTTAAATTATTTTCCATAAAATATGTATTATCTAAATTTAAAATTCTAAAAAAATTATGAAATTCCGCCAAAATATTTCATAAACTGAACTCGTTCAAAAGCTCTGTTATATTTATTTCTATGAAAACTTAGTTTACCTTTCATTTCATTAATTGAAGAAAATTTATGTTTAATCATAAGTTCTTCAAATTCTTTTAATATTGTATTAATATATTCAGGACCATGTTTATATACGGCAGAAACTATTTGAACAGCGGATGCTCCTGCTAATATTTGCTTTGCAACACTATTCCCGTCATGAATACCGGTTGTTGCTGCCATATCTGCGTCTATTTTTTCAGACATCAGAGCAATCCACCTTAGTGGTAAGGTATATTCATCCGGTGTGCTGAACACATTTGATGATGTTAATTCTAAAGTATTTATATCAATGTCGGGGCTATAAAACCTGTTAAATAAGCTTATTCCTTTCACCTTTTTTGAGGCACTTAAATTATAAATCAGTTTTGCTAAACCGGCTGAATAATAACTCATTTTTAAAGATACGGGAATAGAAACAATATTATGTACTTTTTCGGTAATTTTATAAAATATGTCTTCATTATCACATCCTTCAGAAAACGGATCTGAGGGTAGGATTGCAATATTTAATTCAATACCGTCGGCACCGGCTTTTTCAATATCTGCGGCAAATTTTACCCATTCGGTATTTGTAACGCAATTAATACTTGCAATAATCGGAATATCGACACTTTTTTTGGCGTTGCTTATTAAATCAAGATATTCAGTAACTGTTTTATTTTTAGTATATTCTTTGATATATTCGTATGCTTCGGGATATTCATTCCCCGGTGTGTTTAAAACATTATAAAATTCAGCATTTATTTGTTCTTCAAACAGTGATTTCAAAACCACTGCCCCGGCATTGCTGTCTTCCAATTTTTTTATTTTATCAACTTTATCAGTCAATCCGGAACTTCCGATTATTATAGGGTTTTTCATTGATAACCCCATATATGTTGTAGATAAATTCATTGTTATTTTTAATTAAAATTTTGACAAAAGTAAACTTTTATTTTTGGTTATCCTAATAAACAAGTTCATATTTATTGTTAACTAAACTCTATAATTAAAAAGCATCCTTTGGATAATTTAATAAAAAAGAATAATTTAGGCGGCAGAAATTGATTGCAGATAT
>DYOF01000066.1 GCA_020720665.1 Acetofilamentum sp.
TATTAATTAATTATAGATTTTTAGATAGATGAAACCAAATCTTAAAGGCATTTTAAGTATTGACAGTTCACGAATAACAGCTGATATTGCGGCTGATGCAATTAACGGTAATTCAAATTATTTTAAAGAAGTAATAAATTTAAGTTTAAACGAAAAAACACCATTAAATTGGAGAGCCGCAAGGGTTGTTGCATTAGTTTGTGATGAGCATGAAGAACTTTTTATTCCGTATGTAAATAAAACAGCAAAATTATTTTCGAGCTTTAAAAATGACGGACTTAAAAGAAGTTATGCAACTATTCTGTTAAAATATATTAATTTATTTGATGAAGAGAGTTTAACACAAATAATTGACGTGTGTTTTAAATATATGTTAAGTGAAGAAAAAGTTGCCGTTAAATATAATTGTATGAAACTGCTTTATGAAATTACAAAAAAAATACCTGAATTACGAGGTGAATTACAAGCAGCAATTGATTATAATTTATCAGAAAACGTTTTTCGATTTAACGGAGAAATAAAGAAAATTTATAATGCAATTGACGGAATAAAGTCGATTTAAAATGAAAAAAAATAATAAATGGATATAAATCAAAGAATTAATGCATTTTCAAAATTAGGTGACGAAATTAAAAATCAATACAATTATTTAAAACAAGGAAATCATAATGCATGGTTTACAAATGAAAGCCTCGATTTTGCTTTAACAGAAATAAGTAACTCCTTGTCCTCAGAAAATTTGTTCGCTTGGATATCAAACTATCCGACCATGCAAAACCAAACATCACCTAAAAAAATCGGCGTTATTTCGGCAGGCAATATACCTTTAGTAGGGTTTCATGATTTTTTATCCGTGTTAATCAGCGGACATAAGTTTGTAGGAAAATTATCGACAAAAGATGATGTTTTATTGCCGCGTATCCGAAAAATATTAATTGATATTGAGCCCCGATTTAAAGATTTTATTTCCTTGTCATCAGATAAATTGGCAGGATTTGACGCAGTTATAGCTACAGGCAGCAATAATTCAGCCAGATATTTTGAGTATTATTTCGGAAAATATCCGCATATAATCAGAAAAAACAGAAATTCAATTGCAATATTATCAGGTAATGAATCGGACAATGAATTGCAACTCTTGGCGGATGATATTTTTTTATATTTCGGTTTGGGGTGCAGGAGTGTTTCGAAATTATTTATTCCTGACGGATACGATTTAAATCGTATTTTCAAAAATTCACTGAAACACAAAGCAATAATTAATCATAATAAATACGCAAATAATTACGATTATAACAGGGCTATTTATATTATGAACCTGATAGATTTTAAAGAAAACGGTATCCTAATGTTAAAAGAAGATATCGGAACAGCGTCACCCGTTTCAGTTGTATTTTATGAATATTATTCTAAACCGGAAACCGTTTTGCAGCGAATTGAAATTGAAAAAAATCAAATACAATGTGTTGTAGCTGATAAAACCGTATATAAGAATGCTGTTGCATTTGGTGAGAGCCAAAAACCAAAGCTTAATGATTATGCCGATAATATTGATACGATAGATTTTTTGTCTCGATTATCTTAAATCACTGAAAACGAGTTTATAATTACCGATAATTTATTGTTATTCAATAATTTTTGTGTAAATTAGATATTTTAATTCAAAATTTTATGGAAAATTACAAATGGTTTGAAAAATGGTATTCTAAGCATGTTATTGAACATTACAAACAAGGGATTTTTGTAAAAATTGAAAATAAAAATGACTTAGGCTGGATTTTTTCGATTGATTTTTCGGCTTCTGATTATAAGCACTTGAAGGAAATGTATGAAATTAAAAAGATTTCTGATTATAATTATTTTGAAGTCAAAGGTAAAAGTAAAGTGTTTCATGCCGAAGGTGATTTTACGAAATTAGATTTTTTAATAGGTAAATTCAGAACATATATCGGAGAAACTGATACACAATCACGTGAAAATGACTTGTTTTTAAATCCGGATATACAAAATTTTATATTTGAAAACTATTCAGATTCTTACGTTTTTTTACACTATACACATGAACAAGAAATAGTTGAAACAATTTTAAAAAATGGGTTTGAGTATAGTAATGCATTTGACAAAACAACCTGTTTAATTCATAAAGATTTAATAGATATAAACTATAATCATTTATTGCGAAAACCATTCGGAAATTTTGTTGTGCTTATTTGTATTGAAAAGAATTTATATGCTAAATATAATGAATTAGCAATCAAGAACGGTAAGCATGAACTTAAAGCTGAGGAATTATTATCGGAGAAAGAGCCCTATATAAATGAATTTGATGAAAAAACTTATACGCTGCATCATAAATATATTAAAGGATATATAAATTGGGCAAGCGGGAAAATTGTAAAAAATCCGGATTATAATTACCGCTTTGATTCTGATTTTTTTAAATTGTTTATTTAAGTTGTTTAGGGGCAATCATGTTTTCAGGTGATAAAATTTGTTTAAGTTCTTCTTCAGACAGTAACCCTCTTTCTAAAGTTAAATCATATACGCTTTTACCGGTTTCAAGAGCTTCTTTGGCAATAGAACTGCTGTTTTCATAACCGATTATAGGATTTAAAGCCGTTACAATTCCGATACTGTTTCTTACCATTGCTTCCAAATGCTCTTTATTTGCCGTAATGCCGTTAATAGTCCTGTGTCTGAGAACAGTCATGCCGTTTTTCAACATTTCTATTGATTCGAATAAACTTTGAACGATTACCGGTTCCATAACGTTCAATTCTAACTGTCCGGCTTCTGCTGCCAAACTGACGGTTAAATCATTGCC
Source organism: Acetofilamentum sp. (assembly GCA_020720665.1). Classification (GTDB taxonomy): domain Bacteria; phylum Bacteroidota; class Bacteroidia; order Bacteroidales; family JAADGE01; genus JAADGE01. The sequence goes on from DYOF01000066.1 coordinate 2,825, forward strand.
TATTACTTTAAATGCAATTTGATTAACAACCTCAGGGATAACCGGATTAACTTTTCCGGGCATTATTGAAGAGCCGGGTTGAACGGGCGGTAAATTTATTTCATTAAAACCGGCTCTCGGTCCTGATGACAAAAGCCTTAAATCATTCATTATTTTTGAAAGTTTAATTGCTAAGCGTTTCAAAGCGGAAGAAAACATTATAAATGCACCGGTATCTTGAGTAGCTTCCACTAAGTTTTCAGCAAGTGAAATGTCTAAACCTGAAATTTCTCGTAAGTATTTTATAACTATAGGGCTATATCGGGGGTCGGCATTTATTCCGGTGCCTATTGCAGTTGCACCCATATTTACATTCAGCATTAAATCGGCATTTCCGCTTATTCGTTTAATTTCCTCTTCTAATGTTGTTGCATAGGCTCCGAATTCCTGCCCTAAGGTCATCGGAACGGCATCTTGCAATTGAGTTCTTCCCATTTTGATAACGTGTTTAAACTCTTCGGCTTTATTTCGGAATGCTTTTACTAATAATTTTAATTCTTTATTCAGTTTAATGCTGCTGTTTTTTAGAGCAATTTTAACAGCTGTCGGATAACTGTCGTTAGTTGATTGCGAAAGATTTACGTGGTTGTTCGGGTGGCAAAATTGATAATCGCCTTTGTCTTTGCCCATTTTCACTAATGCTAAATTAGCAATTACTTCATTGGCATTCATATTTGTTGATGTACCGGCTCCGCCTTGAATCATATCAACCACAAATTCTTTATGGTATTTACCTAATAAAAGCTCATCACAAGCAAATTCAACGGCATGGGTTAATTCATCAGACAGTAAATCAATGTCGTTATTTGCTTTTGCGGCGGCTTTTTTAACCATTGCAAATGCTCTTATAATATCGGGATAAAAACTGACGCTGATTCCTGATATGTTAAAATTTTCCTGAGCTCTGAGGGTTTGAATTCCGTAATAATATTCATCGGGAACGCTTCTGTATCCTAATAAATCATGCTCTTCTCGTGAACGCCCCGATACGTATTGGGCACCAACATTTATTAAACGTATATTTGAATTGCTCATTCTACGCGAAATAATTTGTGATATTTCGGTAAGTATTTTTACGGCAATTTTTCCGTCTTGATTTAAGATTTCCTTAAATTTAACGGTGTTAATTTCATATAATTCGGCATCAGAAAGTGTTGCTGCACAGGTTGAATGCGGAGAATCGTCAACAATTGCGCCTTCGCCTATAAAATCGTATTTTTGAAATTGCGTGATATAAATTTTTTCTCCGAAAGTGCTTAATTTATAAAGTTCTACTTCACCTGATAAAATAAGGTATATTTTTTCGCGTTCAAAATTTTGCTCAAATAAAACCGTTTCTTTTTCAAATTCTTTTAATTCAATTATACCAAGTATTTTTTCTAAACCGCTATCATCAAGCATTTTAAAAATTTCTATTTTTTTTAGAAATGATTTTATTTTATCAACAGATTTCATGTGTCTAAAAATTTGTATTTAATTTATTTTTAAATTTAAAATTTAATTCGAATTTGAAATTTTATTTCTGATTTGTTGCTGCTCTGTATTTCGTCTAATGCGGTTCCGATTATTTCACGGTCGGCGTATCCGAAATTTGCATATCTGAGCCAAATATCAATAAAGTCTTCAATAACTGTATATTTAAGTGTCAGATAGGTTCTTATACCTTGTCCGCTCAAAGCAGGAACTGAATAGCCGTACAAAATGTCATTTTCGTAGGTATAAATTCGAGCGTTGTATGCAGCATCAAAAAAAGCAACTCTAAAATTAAATTGTAAAGGAATAGTGTTAAACTTATAATTCACATCCTGATAAATCATAAAACCGATTTCTTTTTCGCTGTTTTCAACTTGATACAGGGCAAATTCAATTCTGTTTTTCAGAGTTAAATTTCTTGATAAAGAATAGTTTATATGGTATCGAAATTGTTTTTTTAAGATTTCAACCAGAGGGACGGCACCTGTAAAATCATCACTTGAATTTTTATATACCGATTCTTGTTTATATCTGACATACATATCAACATAACGGTTATAACTGTATTCAATTTGAGTGAATAAGTCGGAACCTGATGACGGCGAATAGGCACCGTATTTTAGCCACGGGAATTTGTAAATATCATAGTATGCCGAAATTTTCCAATTTTTATAAGGGTTAATTTCCGTTCCGAAATACATTCCGTTTTCATTTGTAGTTTTTGATTGTTCGGCAAATGCATCGGCATAGTAGGCTTGATAATTTTTTTGATAATAGCGTTGAAGTACTGCAAACGAGATTTGCGGAGCTGCCTTAAACATTGCAGAATTTAGTAAAGCATAAGCACCGGTATGACTGATGGCTTCTTCACCGAAAAATATCATGTTTTTGTAATTAACTTGATAATCGATACTTGCGTTAAGCCCTTTGTCTCCTTGAAAATCATATTGATTATAGGGCTGAGGGTCTTTTTTAAGTTCCTCTCCAAAAAAGTATTGAATGTAATTGGCACCGATTTTAAAAATGGGTTGTTTCCATTTAATATTTGCTCCGTAAACAAACTCGGAAACAGAATGTTTATCATAAAGTTCAGCAGGAGTACGGTGTAAACCGGTAGTTTGAAATGAACTCACATAATCAATTTCGTTTGTTGTTGTATCGGTTTCTTTATTGCCGTCGATGTTTTTGTATGACAAAAAGCCGGTTATATCAAAGTTTCCCAAATTTACAGTAGTTCCGGCACCTCGAAAAAATAAATTTTCATCTGTTGATGAGTATTTGCTGATGCCGTCATATTTCTTTTTTAAAGACATTACATAAGATGATTTTCCTGTTGACAAACCAGACCATGCAATTAAACCTTGACCGAAACGTGCTTGAAAATCGCCAATGTTTATGGTTTTAAATTTACCGATTTTATTTAATTGAATATGACCGCTGAAATAATCAAAACCTTTTTTTTGTTTTTCTTTAAAAAATTGTTCGCCCGGGTCTTTTTCTGCAACAAAACCGAATTTAATTTTTCGTTTATAATCAAATTGATATTTTGTGTAAAATTTAAAACGGTTTCCTTTATACAGATTTGTATCCGGATTCATTTCAAATGCTGTTTCGTCATAATCAAAGCCCTTTTGGTTTTGAACTATAAATTGTGTTCTCAGAAACAGGCTGTTTCTTCCGTTTATTAAGGCTTTTTTAATGTCGGGAAATTCGTTTTTTAAGATTGGTTCGGCAAGAACGAAAGGTATAATTCGCTTGATGTCTTCAAATGAAAAACTTTCTAATAATTGTAGTTCATAAACAGAGTAAAATTGTCCGGCAGTTCTTTGGTATTCCAAAATATCTTCAATGTGAAAGTCAGATAAAAATTGAAATTTTTCTAAGTCATCTCTTGTTGCAATATTCAAATTCAACGGATTTTGGGAAAAATAGTATAAATCTTCAACCAATGAAGAAAAATCTATTTCTTCATCACTTGATTCGGAAATTTCTTCTACTAAATTTTCAATAAGCTCTTTATCATCAGTTTGAGAAAAAACTTTTGGATAAAAAAGGACGAAACTGAAGAAAAGAAAAACAATATTTTTAGTCATATATATAATAAAAAGGTTCGTAGCCGTAAAATTAGCAAAACTAATTTCTTTTTTATATGCATTGTACTTTTATTTAAACATTTCATCAAATCCTTTACCTATTTTATAATTATTCGTCCATTTAATTATTTCTTCAGAATTGTATGGTATAATTTTCTCTTTATTTAATTTTTTAATGATTGAAAGTTCGAATCTTCCTATTTTTCCGTCTAAGAGAAATCCGAGAATCAATATTTGTCCGATTCCGGTTTTAAGGTCATCGGGGAGAGATTTTATTTTTTCGAAATAATTTTCTGATAATTTATGTTCATTTTTAATTTTAATGTCAAATAATTTTAAAAAATGTTTTGCAAAAATATAATCTGTCGGATAAAAGTTCTTTTTTGTAACGGCAATATATTCAAACGTATCATATAAAAGTTCTTTAAACTGTTCGTTGGTTTTATAGAGGTTTAAAAAATGGTTTCCGGTTTTATTCATTTGCAATACGGCTTTCATTCTCATGTCGGTTTTTCTGATAACAATTGATGATGCATAGGCATTCCATACGGCATAAACCGGTATTCCGGCTAAATCAACTACGGCTCTTACAGCTAATCTTCCTAATACACGTTTGATGATAATTTTTAAAACGAAGTTTGATAAAAATGCTTTAATCAGAAAAACAGAACGGATAAGTAAAACGCCTGTCTTCGGCAATGTTTGATATGGGTTTATTCCTATTTCCGAATATCGCTTAGCGTCTTTACCTAAACCGATTAAGACCAATTCTTCGGATGCGAATTTTTTTTGTTTTGCATTGTGTCCGTAAACTGCGGCAATTTTACTTACGGACCTTAAATCACCTCGCATTAATAACCATATTTCAATTGCTACAAGGAAAAAACCGTAGAACAGTTCAAAAAAGGATAGTTCAAAGCTGTAATTAATATACGGAACAGTATATAATGTTCTTGAAAATGATTCTTGAAAAATATATTGCGGAATAAAGAGGGTTATAACGCCCATTGCTCCATATATTGATGCATTAATTAGGGTATGGTACTTTATTTTTTTAATTTCTCTTTGTTGTTCGAATACTTTTTCTTTTTGAATACCCGAAAACCTGATTGATTCATTACAAAGAAATTTTTGAGCGGCTTTGTCGGTTATATTTTTTAGAGAAAGGTTTATATTTTTCTTCATAATTATGATAAAAAATCGTTTGAAAATCAGAAGTTTGCTTAATTTATAATGTGTTATATTCTCAAATTAATGATTTTGTTCATTTTCAGGAAAAAATTCATTTTTAAAATTTATCAGATATAATTTTTCGGTAGAACGCGTAAAAGCGGTATATAGCCATCTCAGGTATTCTTTGTTTATCATTTCTTGATTTATCCATCCTTGATCAATAAAAATGTTTTTCCATTGCCCGCCTTGTGCTTTATGGCATGTAATTGCATATGCAAATTTAACTTGTAAAGCATTAAAATAGGGATTTTCTCTGATTTTTTTCAATCGATTTTTTTTATTTTTTATTTCTGAATAATCTTCTTCGATTTTTAAAAATAATTCTTTGTTTTGATTGTATGATAATGAGGCGGTTTCACTATGCAGGGTATCTAAAATAATTTTTACGTCTAACTCTGTATTGTTATAATCTCTGAATTTAAGACGTACATCAGCGAAACGATAACCGTAGAGTTCGCTTATTTTTTTCACTTTAATAATTTCAGCAATATCGCCGTTTGCAATAAAATCGATAGTTTCAATGTTTTCTGTCCAGAAATAATTGTTTTTCACAACCATAATCAAATCGCCCGAAATAATTTCATCTTCTCTGTAAAATACTTGTGCTCGTATGCCTTGGTTGTATCGGTTTGCTTGTTTATTTGAGCGGCAAATAACGGCTACGTCTTTATCCGAGTATTTATCATAAACAGCTGATAATGTATCAATTAAATCGGAACCGTTAATTTTAATAATATCATTAAACCCTTGTGTTATAATTTTAGGATACCCTTTAAATTCAACAGTAGTATTTTCAATATAAGTTTTTTTAAGAATTTTTCTCAATTTTGTTGCATTAAATAAAATTCCTGAATTTTGTGCCTGTCTGACAACTTCTGTCAGTTCGTGCTCAATAATTTCATAACCGAAAGTTTCTAATTCATTTATATCTAATGCCGGACTGATATCTAATTTTACGGGCGGTAATTGTGCGGTGTCGCCTATTAAAATAAGCTTACAGAATTTTTTATTATACACAAATTCAAATAAATCATTAAGCAAACGACCGCTTCCGAAAAAAGTGTTTTCTGTTGTATTGTTTGAAATCATTGAAGCTTCATCAACAATAAATAGGGTATTATTATGTGAATTATAGTCCAGATTAAAATTCTCGAAACCGTCTTTGCTTGATTGTTGTCGGTATATTTTTTTATGAATTGTATATGCTTCTTTGCCGGAATAGTTATTTAATACTTTTGCAGCACGACCGGTAGGTGCTAATAAAACAGAACTTATTTTTAATTGATTTAAAGCTTTTACCAAAGCAGCAATAGTTGTTGTTTTACCGGTTCCGGCATAACCCTTTAACAGAAAAACTTCGTTTTCGGACGAACTTGCAGAAACAAAATGTGCCAAGTCTTTTATAACTGATTTCTGACCCTCTAAAGGTTCAAAATCCATATTTTTTATTATTTCATTATATATAAAATCGTCAAGCATATATTGTTGTAAATGTAAATATTTAGTGAATATATATTTTTTTCTAAAGAAAAATTTAAACAAAAAGATATTTTTTTATAAATTTGCAAATAAACTAAAAATTTAAAAAATAATGACAGTATTTATTATTATCCTAATTATTGCGACTATAGGTGTTGCTTATGTTACATTTTCAGAGAGTTTAGCTAAAAATAAATTAATAAAATACGGCTCTTATATAGTATATTTCTTATTGATAGAATTGATATTATATGCAATAACCGGAAGTATTAATGTTCCGTTGATTATTTTAGGAATATCGGTAGCCGTAGGTTTACTGATATTAATTATTAAATTTAGTTTTAACCTATCGACAAATAAAAAATCAATTAAATATATTCTTAGTTTTTTATTTTTAGGTATCGCTTTATATTCAGGCTATTTATTATATGAAAGTATTATGACTCCGATACGGTTCAATGCAGAAAAAAATAAACGATACCAAAAAACCGTAGAGGAATTGAAGCGTATCAGAACCGCACAAATTGCGTTTAAAAATGAGTATGATAAATATACAAAATCACTTGATACACTTAAAAAATTCATCATAAATGATTCAATGACCGTAATAAAAAGAGTCGGCGAAGCGCCGGATTCAATTTATTTGCAACAAAACAATAATTTAGAAAAAGCTGAAAAGCTGGCATGGAAACTCGGTTTAATTATCAGAGATACTTTTAAAGTAAGTATTTTGGATACCTTGTTTAATAATTACGACTTAAAAAAGTTCGGGTATGTGCCGTTCACTGATAATTATAAATTTGAAATGGATACTGCATCTATAGCAACCGGCGGTTTAAATATTAATGTCTTTGAAGCAAGGGTTTTATACTCAGTTTTACTGAACGGAATGGATAAACATTTAATCGGTAATTTGAATGATGATGCACAAAAATTAAAGTTATACCCCGGATTAAGAGTAGGTTCTTTAAAAGAAAATAATAATAATGAAGGTAACTGGAATAAAGAATATGATATTAAATAACAATTGATTAAACATTCATAAAAATCCGTAGTTTAAATTATTAAGATTTTAAATCCGCTGCGGGTTTTGTTTTTTGGTATGTTTTATGCTGATACGTTAATATTGAATTTATTAAGTAAAAAAGATTTGGGGTAAAAAATTGATTAATCCTAAAATACATAAACAAATTGCATGAAAAATTTCTTTGTATTTAATGAGGGGTTCTCAAAAAGTAAAACATCGTCATATATTTTATCTTTACAATTAGATGAAACAGGATATTCGTATGTTATTACCGATACTGTCGGTAATATTTATGCTGCTTTGAATCATCATAATTTTGATAAAAAAATATTAAACAAATCTATTCTTGAGAAAGCCGAAATAATGATTAAAGAAGATTTGTTTTTAAGTAAAAATTATAAAACGGTTTATTTCAGCTTAGTTACAAATAAAGCAACATTAATACCTGCCGAACTTTTCGATAAAAAGAGCCTTAAAGAATTATTCACCTTTAATCACAAACTGAATGAATTTGAAGAATTGCATTTTAATTACATTGACAAAATTGCATGTTATAATGTTTTTGCCATACCCTCTGATTTAACTACAATTCTTGTAAATAAATTTCCTGAAATTATTTTTGTGCATCAAAACAATGTTTTTATAAATCACTTAATAAAAGTCGGAAAAAATATAAAATTCAAACTACCCGTTGTACATGTTAATTTGAATGCAAAAACATTTGAAATTGCAATTTATCAAGACGAGCAATTTGTGATGCTGAACTCATTTCTTTATACCAATGAGAATGATTTTGTTTATTATTTGTTGAATACATTAGAACAGTATGATATAAAATTAAATAAAATGCATTTAAACATTACCGGCTTTCTTGAAAAAGACACCGAATTTTATTATTTTGTTCATCAATTCATTCCTAAATTAAAACTCTTATCATTAGATTCAAAAATTACATACAATTTTAAAGATGTTGATTCACATTTATTATACAATGTATTGAATCTGCATAATGAGAATAATTAGCGGAATACATAAAGGCAGAAGAATAAATCCGCCCAAAGGGTTTAATTCACGACCCACTACCGACTTTGCGAAAGAATCATTATTTAATATATTAGAGAATAAATTTAATTTTTCCGGAATCAGAGTGTTAGATCTTTTTTCCGGAAGCGGAAATATCAGTTTGGAATTCCTGTCACGCGGGTGTATTGATGTTGAAGCAGTTGAATTAAATAACAAAAATACATTGCATATTAAAAAAATGTTTAGCGAATTATTTCCGGGTAAAGGCGTGGTAATAAAAGCCGATGTGTATAATTTTTGTAATAAAAATAATCTTTCAGAGTTCGAAATTATTTTTGCCGATGCTCCTTACAATGATATGAAAGTCAAAACATTGCCCGAATTAATTTTTAGAAATGAAAGCCTAAGTAAAGCCTTTTTAATAATTGAACATTCTGATTATGTTAATTTTTCAGATCATATCTTTTTTATTGAAACCAGGCGATACGGAAATGTAAATTTCACTTTTTTTAAAAAAAATGAATGAAATCTTTTGCAAGAATAAAAAAACAGTTACATTTGCACTCGCTTTAAGCAAAAAGGTCCGGTAGTTCAGTTGGTTAGAATACATGCCTGTCACGCATGGGGTCGCGAGTTCGAGTCTCGTCCGGACCGCTAAAAAAGGACAACAACCCTTTATAAATATCTGATTTATAAAGGGTTGTTCTTATTAAAGGTGCGAATGTGGGTAACATAAAGCCTGTACATTCATTTTTAATTTTAAGGTAATGTTCTTTCAGTAATATACTTACCGGTTTTTAAATCAATTCCCGAAATATCAATATATACAACATTAGGAGACCAAAACGTTCCGCCGTCTGTTTTGAAAAATATTTTTTGTAATTCAATTAATTTTCCGTTAACAGATGTATATGCCTTCATTTTTGTATTACCCG
>DYOF01000067.1 GCA_020720665.1 Acetofilamentum sp.
ATAATTTTAAAGATTCTTTCTTATTTCCGTTTGAGTATAGAATTTCGCTTTGTATTTCTATTTTTTGAACAAGCTGATTAATTTTTTGTCTTTGTAATATTAAGAATTTGTCTTTCGGGTTTTTTTCGTGCAATGACTGTAGTTTTTGTATTCCTTGTATGGCTTCATCATAGGGTTCAGGATAGTTTGTGAAAACAACAGAAGCATTTGCTCCGTCCGTTAAAGCGAGGCTTTTATATAAAATTGATACCTGTTTATCAATGTTTTCATTAATATTTTTGTCAGATAACTGAATACACTTCTCGTATTTTTTTTCGTCGTATAATTTTTGAACCTTTGTTTGCGAAAAAGAAACAGCCGTTAAACAAAGAACTATTAAAATTATGAATGCTTGTTTTTTGTTTATTATGGTTTTCATAAAATAGTTTTTTTTAATCCATAATTATAAACGCACATTTACCTTTAATCGTGTTCGTTTTATAGAGGAACTTTGTCTTTTTTATATGACCACAAACTGCTGATAATCAACCCTGCTGCAATGTGCCAAATTCCCCACATAGCAGCTATGAATGCAATTCCGCCATAACCGGTTTCGGGAAATATTTTTTCATTAAAAATCAGAACCAAGGCTATTCCGGAGTTTTGAATTCCGGTTTCAATTGTAATTGTTTTTCTGTTCATTAACGACATTCTCATTAATCCGGACGTGCCGAAACCTGTCATAAATGCCATAAAATTATGGATTACGACTATAGGGAACAGCAACCAAAAATATTTAGAGAAAAAGTTAAAATTTGCGGAAATAGCTCCTGCAATAAAGCCAAGAAATATTATAAATGAAATTATTTTTATCGGTTTAAAAATTCGGAGAGTTATTTGAGGAAATTTTTGTTGAAACCAGATTCCTAAAATTAACGGAACTCCCATTAACAAGCTTATTGTTTTAAGTACTTCAATAAAAGGAATGTGAATGGGGTGTTCTAAAGGCAATGCAACATCTAAATATAAATTACCCCAAAACGAAAAGCTTAAGGGTGTCATTACTATTGAAGCCAAGTCGGCAATGGCTGTTAAACTAACTGACAGTGCAACATTTCCGCGAGCAAGCAAGGTCATGAAATTTGAAACATTACCACCCGGACAAGCAGCAACCAAAATCATTCCCAGAGAAATTGAGACCGGGAGTTTTGCAAAAATTACAATTAAAAACGTTACCGCAGGCATTAAAATAAATTGGGAAATAACACCCGTTATTACCGGACGCGGATCTTTAACAATATTTTGAAAATTTTGTTTTTTTATACCCAGTGCTACCCCAAACATAATAAATGCTATGGTAATATTCATAATCAGTAAACCCGTTTCATTAAAGTTTAAAGTCAGTTCATCTAAGGGTAACAGTTTTTTATTGTAGTTTTCAAACATCGGTTCTCATTTATCAAGCTAATATAGTGTTTTTTTTTAATTGAGAAATTTTTTGATTAAATTTGGCTCAAATCCTTTTGCAGAAGCATAGCTTAAAATTTTTTGTTTTCGCATGTTTGGGTCTTCTTCGCTTAGTTTATTTAACTTTGAATTTATAAGATTTTTTAACATTTCAATGTATTCATTGTCATCTATTATTCCAATAGCTGTGTCAATGGTTTTTTCGGAAATTTGTTTCTGAATTAATGCTGCTTTTATTTTATATTTTCCCCATTTGTTAAATTTGAATTTGTCTTTAACAAACATTTTTGCATATCGCTCTTCGTTTAAAAAATTCTGTTTTTCGAGTGTTTGTATTATTTTGTCAAATGAATTCGGATTTGCCTTCCAATCATAAAGTTTCTTTCTGATATCAGATTTACATTTTTCTGAACGACTGCACAGGTACATCGCTTTCATCAGAGCTTTTTCATATGAGATAAATGTCGTTTTCAATATTTGTTTTCTGTTTTTTTATTCAACTACCGCGGTTTTACTTAATACAAGTTGTTTCAATTTTGCAGAGGGAGATTCAATAAAATCACCGATTCCATAATCTTTCCACCTTAGGTTCACTAATTCAATTGTTGCTTGGTCTGACGTTACAATATCGGGCCAGTCTCTTTTGAAGTTGTCAATATCAGCACGTTTTCCGGTTCCGTCAATAACTATGTGTGACGGTTCTTGCTCGTTGTCTGCCTCAATAATAAAACAATCTCTCAGGGGTTCAATATTGTTAGCAAAAATCCATGTTGCTTGTTCAATATTAAACACATTAACCTGCGCGTCAACAAAAATCAAAAACTTTATTTTTTTTAATTCACTTTCTGTGAAAAGGTTTTTAGCTAAGGCTTTAATTTGCCCTTTTTTTGTTTTTTGTATTGAAATGAATACAACGGAAATATCTTTTTTTAATAATTCATCATTTATTTCTTGTATTTCATTAAACGTTCTTTTTAAGCGAATGCTGTCAATATCAATTAGTTTCAGGTTTAAAGTTTCTTTTAAATCTTCGTAAATTTCTTCAGGATATTTTTTTGTTGCATCAATACCCATTTTACTTCCGTAAGCAAATTTTTCGGAGGAATGATCGAGTATATCCAAAGGTCCTTTTATAAAGAAAATGTCATGTTTCGGATTAACATTCTCAGAAAGAATTTTTGCGGCTTGTTCATAATTATTTATTTGAACATCAGAATCAAATGTTACTAAAATTTTATTAAACATCATTTGTCCGGCTCCCCATAATGCGTTCGTAACTTTATGAGCTTGCCCCGAAAATGATTTGTTAAAACTGACCAATGTTAAATTGTGTGCAACTCCGGCATCGGGAATATTCATATCGGTGAGTTCGGGCAACATTGCCAATTTTATAGGGCTTAAAAAAATTCGTTCCGTTGCTTTGGCTATAAAAGCATCTTCCATCGGAGGAATTCCTACAACCGTAGCCGGATAAACCGCATTTTTTTTATGGGTAATACATGTTACATGAAACTTGGGATAATAATCGGCTAAAGAAAAAAATCCGGTATGATCTCCGAATGGTCCTTCCAAAATAAAATCTTCTGACGGGTCAACATAGCCTTCAATAATAAAATCGGCTTCCGCAGGAACATAAATATTTTGCGTTATGGCTTTAACCATTTTTACACTTTTTTTCCGCAAAAATCCGGCAAGCATGTATTCGTCAATATTATCGGGTAAGGGAGCCGTTGCCGCATAAGTTAAAAGCGGGTCGCCGCCTAATGCAACAGCTATGGGCATTTTCTTTCCTATTTTTTTATATTCGTTAAAGTGTCTTGCACCGACTTTATGTTTATGCCAATGCATCCCTGTGAGGTCTTTTTCAAAAACTTGCATTCGATACATCCCTACGTTTCTTATTTCTGTATGCGGGTCTTGTGTTATTACCTGCGGCAAGGTAATAAACGGACCTCCGTCTCTGCTCCATGTTTTTAAAACCGGCAGTTTAAACAAGTCGGGGTTTTTATGAATTATCTCTTGGGATTTCCCTTTTCCTGAAATTCTTTTCGGCATAAATGATGAAATTGCTGCGATTTCAGGTAATAATTTTAATTTTTCGGTTATGTTTTTTTTCGGTGAACTTATTTTTGTAAACATCCGTTTTATTTCTTCCCCGATTTCGTCATACTCGTTTACTCCGAGTGCTATTTTCATTCGTTTTTCAGAACCGAGTGCATTTATCAAAACCGGAAATTCTGAGCCGTTTTTCTCAAATAATAATGCTTTTCCGCCTCCTTTTACTTTTGACATTCTGTCTGCTATTTCTGCAATTTCCAAGTTAGTATCTACTGTTTCTGTTACACGAATAAGTTCTCCTGCTTGTTCTATTTTTTTAATAAATGCTTGCATTCTTCGGTTGATTTACTTTGTTTGAGAAAAGAAATTTATCATTTTTTCTTCTGAATTATAAACATATAAAATGTTTTCACTTGTTGCTTCTTTGTATAATAATATTCCGTCTGTTTTTAGTGTTTCATAGAGTTTTACTTCGTATTCTTTTCCTTCTTCGTTTAGTTTTAGGGTTCTTTTACCGAGATGCCATCTGCCGCCTCTGTCTCCGGAGTCAATGGTTCTTATTTTTACGTGTTCGTTTATTGAAACGGAAATGTTTTCTCTGTTATCAAAAAAGATTATAAGTTTGGATTCGTCCGTTTTTATATTTCTAAGAACGCATGCAAAGTCTTTAATACTGTTTGAATCAAAAAAGCCGAAAGCAATATCGTTAAATTCAAAAACATTAGCTTCTTGTGCAAACAATTTCCAATTACTTTGATTGTTTTCATAAAATTTATTTTCTATGAAATATTCCCGTAATTCTTTTTTGTATTTTGCCGGTATCATTGTCCCGGCAGTACTGTTCCCGAAAATTATATTAATTTGCTCAAAAACTCTTGTTGTTTCAAGGTCTTCCTCTTTTACATACCCTATATTATTTCTCGAACTGCGAACTTTAAACCACGGAGAAAAAACAATTCCTTCATCAGGCTTTTTAATAACATGTACGATTTCGCCATAATATAATCGTTCCGTTTTTGAAGCATTTACGCTGTCAGCATCCAATAAAAATGTATTGTCGGCAATTATATGTCTGTCTTCTTTTTTTGACAAGAAATATAAGCCGGTAATAATCACGGCCGAAAATGCAATAGCAGACAACAACATAACCATGTTTTGCCAAAATTCATTTCCGAAAACCGGTTTTTTAATTTCTATCTCAGCAGCATCAACAATTTTTGTTTGCAAAGATACAGTTGCCGTTCTGTTTTTTTTAATTTGTGTGCTTTGTAATGCGATGTTAAATTCTTCACACGACTGATATCTTTCAAGCGGCTGATTTTCCGTTGCCTTGCTAACAATGTTGCACATTTTGTCAGATACTCCTACATAATATCTTCTCGGATCCGGAAACGGTTCTGTAACTATCTTATTGTAAATTTCATATTCACTTAATTCTTTATCGTATGGGTATTGTCCGGTCAGCAAATAAAATAATGTTGCTCCGGTAGAATAAATATCCGTTCTTCTGTCTAACACCTTACCTTTAACTTGTTGCGGGCTCATAAAAATAGTTGTACCCAGTTTTGACCCGTCTTTTGTTATGATTGCATTGTTTTTTCTTAAATGTTTAGCAATACCCAAATCGATTAATTTTATAGTATTGTCAGCCGTTATCATAATATTTGACGGTTTTATGTCACGATGTATGATGTTTTTTTCATGCATTTGACCGACAGCACTTAAGATTTGTGTAATTATTTTTATTGCCTTACTTTCGGGCATCGGACCGGAAACCAAATCAACATATGCATCAAGGGTTTGTCCTTTAACAAATTCAGTAATAATAAAAATTCCTAAATCGTTTTCGACGTAGTCGTATAAATTGATAATATTCGGATGATTTAATCGAGATAACAGCTTTGCTTCATTAATAAACCTCTGTTTATATTGCGGATTTTTTGACAGTATAGGGTTTAACATTTTAACTGCAGCTTTTCTCCCCAATATTTTATTTATTCCGAGATAAACCGTTGCCATTCCGCCTTCATCAATAATTTCGTCTATTTCATAATTATTTATATACTTTCCTACCATTATTCATGTCTTTTTTTCGGAATAATAAGTTTTTCTCCCGGTTTAAAATACAATTCCTTTTTGTTCTGTATTATAATATTGTCGATTATAATATTTTGATTTATACCCGGATAGGTTTCTATTTGTTTTCCCGGACGACACAAAAATATATTATTGTCAAAAAATTGATAGTTTACATTTTCATCAGCTTTTTGTAATTTTGAAATTTTATATATCGTATCAAAATATTTGTAATTTAATATCTTGTTTCTTGAATCGTTGCTCTTCAAATAAAGATTGAAATCAAGATTTTGCTTTTTTGAAACAGCAATTAACAAGTTTGTTTCTGAAACGAAATTTGTTTGTTTTTTGTTCTTATAATTTTCTTTTTTTTCTGAAATAAAAACAAAAGTCAGAAGCATAATTGCTATTAAAATTAATAAAAAAAATGCACGTGTTTTTAGTCGTTTTTTGTTTTTAAGATTAGATAAAAATTCGGTGTTTTTATCTCTGCCGGTATTATAAAAACGTATTAATTGAAGTGTAATATTATCGTCGCCGCCCTTTTTTAGAGCTTTTTTTATCAGAGCATCTTTTTTTTCTTTTATTGATTTTGAATTCAGCAATATGTTTAAAATTTCTTTATGTTTCAGTTCATTCGACAAGCCGTCCGAGCAAAGTAAAACGAAATCGTTATCGGCAGGATTAATAGGCTTTTTACAAATTGTCGGTTCTACGGTTTCATTTATCCCAACTGCTTTAGTTATTTGATGCCTGCGAATATCTTTTTTTGCGTCTTCTTCGGATACTAATTTTTTTTTGATTAAATCTTTTATAACCGAGTGATCTTCTGTTAATTGAAAAAGTTTTTTCCCGGTTTGATAATAAATGCGACTGTCGCCGATATGTGCATAATACATTTTATTGTCTCTTATCAGTACCAATGCAATTGTTGTACCGCCTGCTTCGCCGTTTTTTTCAGTTTTAAAATATTCGAAAACTTTTTTGTTTGCAGATTTTATTGCATTATTAATCAATACTATCGGATTGTCTTCCCATTCTGTTGAAAGTTCATTTTCCAACTCTGAAATAGTTTGCTCCGCTGCTTCTTTTCCGTGACTTAAACCGCCCATTCCGTCACATAAAATAAAAAAGCTGCCGTTTACACTTTCAAAATGGGCATAGGCATCTTCATTCTCTTCTCGAACAAAACCAAGATCGGACGCACAAATAAACGAATAGTTTTTTAATTCCTGTGTTTTCAAATTATTAAACGGTTGATTCTGTAAAGTTAGAAAAATCCGTTTTTAATTAATAATACTGTAGTTTTTTTTTCGTTTTTAAAGATTAATTCTATCTTTATTTAATAAAAAATCACGATTTTGTCAATTTTTCATATACCAAATCATCAGATAAATAAAATAAAATGGGATAATTGTATTAACCGGTCGATAAACAATAATATGTATGTTTATTCTGATCGTTTAGATTTGGTTGCAGAAAATTGGGATGCATTAATTTTAGGAGATTATGAAGCCGTTATGCCATTAATTTATAAGCAACGGTTCGGAATAAAATATATTTACTTAGCTCCTTTTACACAACAAACCGGTATTTTTTCTTCCACAGAAATCCCGGAAAATGTTTTTACATTATTTATTAATCATATCCCGCAATTTTTCAAATATATTGACATTAACTTTAATTACAAGAACTTTACTTCCGAAATAACTCTTAGTCAAAAAAAGAATTTTATATTATACTTAAACAAGCCTTATCTTGAAATGAAAAAAAGATTTTCAGAAAACACAAAAAGAAATTTAAAGGCTGTTTTAAAAACCAATTTGCTTTTGACAGAAGCAATTCGTATTGAAGATGCAATAAATGTAAAAACTAAAAATAATATAAACAAGCTGAGCAAAAAGGAAATTAATCTATTAAAAACTACATTGCATCTCGCTGATTCAACTCAAAATTTGAAAATAATAGGGGTAAAAAATTCAAAAGAAAAACTAATTTCTGTTGCTTGTTTTATTTTTTCCGGCAATCGTTCATACTTGGTTCTTTCCGCATCATATCCGGAAGGAAAAAACTCTCGTGCGATGTTTCTGATTATAAATCATTTTATAAAATTCCACTCAGAATCTGATTTAATTTTAGATTTTGAAGGTTCAAATATTGACGGAGTTTCCCGTTTTTTTGAAAGTTGGGGGGCAATTAATGAACCGTATTATAATTTTAAACAAAACAGATTACCTTTGTTTCTTCGTATTTTTAAATCCTAACTATTTTGCGTTCTGTTATTTCTGATATAAAACTACGGTTTAAAAGTAAATTTGTTAAGAATTTCTTTACCCTGTTCTCGGGCTCGGTTATCAGTCAATTAATTTTATTTGCATTTATTCCGTTATTATCACGCTTATATACAGAAGATATTTTTGGATTGCTTTTTATTTTTGGCAGTTTGGTCAGTATTTTGCGAATTATTGCAACGCTGCGATTCGAACTTACAATTATTCTTCCGGATGATGAAAGGCAGGCAATTAACCTTTTGATTATTTCTTTGTTAATTAACTTGGTTTTAAATCTGGTTTTTTTGTTTTTGGTTTTTTTGTTTTACGAATTTATTGTTCGAGTTTCCGGCGAAAATAATATTGGTATTTGGTTTTATTTTGTTCCTGTCAGTTCTTTTTTAATCGGGTTTTTTGAAATAATTTCTTCTTGGAACAACCGAGAAGAAAAATATAAAAGAATTTCTACGGGACGTATTTCAAAATCTGTTTTGACAGTAGGAAGCCAAATTTCTCATAAATTTTTATCCTTATCAGGAAACGGATTAATTATAGGAAGTTTAGCAGGACAAATTTTTTCTTCTTTGTTGATTTTTTTCTTAAGTTTTAAATCTATAATTAAAAATTTATATCTTTTTTCAATTAAAGAAAGTATAAGTTTATTTCTAAAATATAAAGACATTCCTCTGTATAACACCCTTATCGGGGGAATAAATACCTTGTCAAACCAAATTCCGTTCCTTATTTTCGGAAAGTATTTCGGCATTGAAACGGTTGCATTTTTCGGTATGGCAAGTCGTGTTGTTATGACTCCGACAGGATTAGTTGCTCAATCATTCGGCTTAGTTTTTTATAAAAGAGCTGCCGACATCATAAACCAAAATGGAAATCTTTTTATTTTTGTAAAAAAAACCTACAAAAATATACTTAAACTTATTGCATTTCCTGTTATAATTGTGTTTATTTCTTGCTTTTATTTTGATTATATTTTTGGCGAAGAATGGAAACGGGCCGGTTTATATGCCGCCGTTATGTTACCTTGGATTACAATTGCTTTCTTAAACAACCCTGTTACTTGGATAATTACACTTTTAAATAAGCAAAAATTTGTTTTGTTTTTTGATATCTTTTTATTAATCGCTCGCTTTTTATCAATTTATTTAAGTGCCATTTTTATGTTTAATGATATTTTTGCCGTTAGTCTGTTTTCTCTGACAGGATTTCTTTTCGGAATATTTATGTTCTACTATTTATTACGAATTGCAAAGCAAGCACAAAAAGCCTATTGATATGAAAATATTAGTAATACCTTCATGGTATCCGCCAAATGGCGGACGTTTTTTTGAAGAGCTCAGTATTGCCCTGTTATCTCAGGAAGTTTCTGTAGATGTTCTTGTTAATGAACCTGTATCAATAAAAAAATTATTTTCATTTTTATTTTTTTCTAAGCCCAAATTTCAAAAAGAAAACGGCATAAATGTTTACAGAGCTAAAATACTTAATATTCCGCGATTAACATTTTTAAACAATAAACGATGGATAAAAAAAACATATAAACATTATCTTTTATACAGTAAGCAATACGGACACCCGGATATTGTACAAGCTCACAGTTGTATTTGGGCGGGTGCTGTTGCTCAAAAAATTAAAGCAGCTTTTTCTGTTCCTTATGTTATTTCTGAACACCGTTCTCGTTTTATATTTAATTCAACAGAGGCTAAAAAATTGTTGCCCGAAAAGTTTTATCCTATTATTAAAAAATCTTTATTTTATGCAAATTTTATTACGGTTGTATCAGACGGATTAATCCCGAAAATAACAGACATTGAGCCTTCGATAAAAAACAGGATAACAAACATACCTAATACTGTTGATAAAAAGGATTTTACATTGTCAAATGCTGTTATAGAAAAATCTTCGTTTACATGGTTTAGCTTGGGAAATCTTGAATATGTTAAAGGCTTTGATATTCTTTTAAATGCATTTTCGCTCTTATTAACACAATATAAAAAGAACGTTTTTTTGATAATCGGTGGTAAGGGGTCAGAAAAAAAGAACTTGATTGCGCTTTCCAAGAAACTTAATCTCTCAAAAAATGTTTCGTTCAAAGGAAAACTCAGCAGAGCAGAAGTTATTAATGAAATGAAACAAGCCGATGCGTTCGTTTTGTCAAGCCGTTTTGAAGCATTCGGCGTTGTTTATATCGAGGCACTTGCATCGGGTTTGCCGATTGTAGGAACAAATGCCGGCGGACAACAATCTATATTCAGTGAATCTAACGGGATTCTTGTAAATTCAGAAAGCCCCAAAGAATTATTTTTAGCAATGAAAACAATTCAAGAGAATAATTCTGATTATAACAAACAAAAAATCAGACAAGATGCCTTAATTAAATACGAAAAATCTGTTGTTGCAAAAAAATACATTAGTTTATTTAAATCCATTCTGAATGACAAAAATTAATTTATTTGAAAACAGGGGTTTTCATTGGTATAATAATGATACCATTTTTGTGAAGGGATATTTTTTTGATAAAGACAATAATCTCTTTGAAAAAGAAGAAATGATGCAATTTTTCTCAGATAACTTATCTCCTGACTACTTTTTTAAGAAAATTAAAGAAATAAACGGTCTTTTTAGTATCATTATAAAAACACCGGATTATACATATATTGCCTCTGACATTGCCCGTTCATTTCCATTATTTTACATAACGAATAATAATCAATTACAAATCAGCGACCGAATAGATTTTTTAAAAAAAGAAGTTCCCGATTACACAATTGACGAAAACGCTCTTGAAGCCTATTTATCAGCAGGATACACACTCGGAAATAAAACCTTCATAAAAAATATTTATCAAGTACAATCTTGTGAAGCTATTGTTTTTAAAAGAGAGAATATCTATTTGCGACAATTTTACTTTTCTTATTTTGCTGAAAATATTCACTCCTTATCATACAAACAAATCTTTTCTAAAGCTGTTTTCATTTTAAATTCTGTATTCTTTGACTTAATTAAAACCTTAAATAATCGAACAGTTGTTATTCCTTTGAGTGGGGGCTATGATTCTCGGTTAATTGCTGCACTTCTGAAAAAATATAATTATGAAAATGTAGTTTGTTTTACCTTCGGAAAGAAAAATAATCCGGAAATATCTAATTCCGAAAAAACTGCTAAACGCCTTAACTATAAATGGATTTTTATTGAATACAGCGAAGATTTAATAAAAAATTATATTGAACCCGAAACATTTAAAAAGTATATTGATTATTCCGGAAAATATAATTCTATGCCTTTTATGCAAGACTATTTTTCTGTTAAATACTTGTTTGACAACAAAATAATACCCGCCGACTCTGTTTTTATTCCCGGACATTCCGGTGATTTTCTCGGCGGCAGTCAGTTGTTAAAAGTTATTCCGGAAACGATAAAGCCGACATCTGTGTCAAAATTTATTTTAAATCGTAAATTTATTTTTAAAAAACTTACCCCCCGTCAAAAATCAAATTTGTTTATAGAAATTGAAACCATTCTTTCCTGCTATAACTCAAAACAATTAACAATACCGGCTTATTCAATTTTCGAGGATTTTGATTTAAAAGAAAAAATTTCTAAATACATTCTTAATTCTTGCTCTGTTTTTAATTTTTTCGGTTATGAACACCGCATTCCATTTTGGGATATTCGTTTGTTAAGTTTTTTTAAAGATATTCCGTTTCAATATAAAAAAGGAAAACTTTTATATGATGACGTTCTTGTTAATGAATACTTTAACCCTTTTAATTTAGTTTTTGAGAAGGAATTACAAGCCGGTCTTAAAACAATTTGGTTTCAAAATTTTAAAAACCGTTTAAAACCGTTCTTTCCACGGTTTATATTAAACTATTTTTTACGAAAAAATGATTGGAAAAACTATGAAATAATTACAGCCCAAATGCTTGAATCAATGAAAAAAAATAAATTAGCTTACAATTTAAAAATAAAAAACTATAATGAAATAATTATACAATGGTACTCATATTATATAAAAGGCTTAATTCAATAGCGAATCATTAATATTGCTCCGCCTAATTTAATTTTTTCTGTTAGCTTTAGTTGCTGCTTTTTAACTTTTTTTTGCCCGATTATTACGCCGTTTGTACTTCCCATATCTTGTATCATATAGCTGTCGCCTTCTTTATTTATAACAGCATGGACACCTGAAACCGTTCTGTCCGGAATAATTATGTCATTGCCGGAGCTTCTTCC
>DYOF01000068.1:0-2948 GCA_020720665.1 Acetofilamentum sp.
GTTATTGTTATATTACTGTTTTGTGCTTGAATGACACTAAAACACAGCATTAACAAATTTATTAAAATTAATCTATTTGTATTCATGATTTTTAAGAATTACGAAATGAAATTTAAAATTACAAAAATTTATTTATTTATTTTAATATTTTTGACGAAGGAATGCAATTCGAGTATTTTATTCTATTTATTTGTTATGAAAGAACCGGAAGCGATTTATAACCACAATGTTTCAACAAGTGAGAATGTTTTACAAAAACTTAAGAAACACATTAAATTACTATCAATAATAAGAATAGTACTTTTTCTGTTAATAATAATTCTTATATACGAATTACACAAGAACTCTGTTATTCTCAGCATTTGTCTGACGATTTTAATTCCTGCATTTTTCTTTTTTGTTGAGAAAAATGCTAAACTAATTCATCACATCAAATACCGTAAAGCACTTATAGTAATTAATAAAAATGAAATCGAGGCTCTTAATGACAACTATTCGATATTTGATAACGGAGCCGAATTTGTCAATACAGAACATCCATATTCTTATGATTTAGATATTTTTGGCGAAGGCTCGTTATTTCAGTGTTTAAATCGAACGGGAACCTGTTTAGGGAAAAAAACTTTAGCTGCAAAAATAAGCATTATTCAAACCGATAAGGAAGGTATTATAAAAAGGCAAATTGCAGACAAGGAATTGTGCCGAGAACTTGATTGGAGGCAAGATTTTTTAGCTACGGCTCAAATAAATGCACAAGATACCGGCTCAAAAATAAGCGAAGCTGTTTTAAGCGAAATAAAGACGCGTGCGAGGATTAAGCATCGTTTTTTAAACAAACGCATATTTAAAATTTTTTATATCTTATTACCTGCAATAAATGTTCTATCAATACTTTCATATATTTTCGCATACACTCCGGCATCTTTTATAATTTTTTCAGGAATTTTAAATTTAATATTTACCGGAATATTTCTAAAAGTAATAAATCAAGAGCATTCAGGGTCAGACAAAATTAAACATTCATTAAAACTTGCTGAAAAGCTAATTGTTTTAACAGAGAATAAATCATTTGAATCGCCTTATTTGAATGAAATAAAAACCCTGTTTAAAATTAAGGGAAAATCGGGCATTCAATTTATTAAAAAATATAATTCATTGATACAATTATTTGATGCTCGCTTGAATATTTTAACCGGCGTATTACTAAATGCCCTGCTTCTTTGGGATTTTCGTATTTTAATTCAATTAGAAAAACATAAAACTCTTATTTTAGAACATATTGATAATTGGTTTTTTGCAATAGGCGAATTTGATGCCTTAATCAGTTTATCAAATTATTCATATAACCGCATAGAAAACACTTATCCTGAGATAATTAATGAACATTTTCAATTTGAAATGATAAACGGCGGACACCCGTTAATTTCAAAACATAAACGAGTTACTAACGATTTTAAAATAGATAATCTTCACGAATTTGGAATAATTACGGGAGCAAACATGTCCGGAAAAAGTACGTTTTTAAGAACAATCGGGATACATATGATTTTAGGTTCTGCAGGAACAAGCGTTTGCGCCGAACATATTAAATTTTCGCCTATACAGTTGTTTACAAGTCTTCGAACAGGTGATTCGCTGTATAAAAACGAATCATTCTTTTTTGCCGAAATTAAACGTTTAAAACGTATTATTGACTTTTTAAATACCGAAAAAGCTTGCTTTATTATTCTTGATGAAATATTAAAAGGAACAAATTCAAAAGATAAACATCACGGCAGTGTAGGGTTAATAAAAAAACTTGTTCAATTAAATGCTTCCGGTTTATTTGCAACACACGATATTCAAATCGGTGAACTTTCTGATAAATTTCCCTCTCAAATATTTAACAATTGTTTTGAAGTAGAAATTCAAAATGATGAGTTGGTTTTTGATTACAAAATAAAACCCGGAATCAGTAGAAATTTGAGTGCCACTTTTCTTATGAAAAAACACAAAATTATTGAATAAAAAAACGAGCTTTGTAACGGCTCGTTTTTTATAATTTATCAAACTTACTAAAAATCAACGAGTCTTACGCCTATCATTATCGGATACATTTCGGGTCCTTTACCGTCTTTAAATAATGGAACCAAACTATATTCTGCAAAAATTCCTACATCGCCGTATCCTACTCGAGCGGTTAAACCATATCTGAACGGAGAGAGAGAAAAGTCATCTTTCGTTTTATCTTTATATTTTACTCCGCCTACTTCATACACTAATTTTTGTTTTGACCTGCCTCTTATTCCACCGAATGCACCTGCACTGACATATAGTTTTTTATTTTTAACAGGAGTTTGAAATTCTAAAACAAGCGGTATTGTTATATAAGTAACATTTAATTTGTTCCTTTTAACATCTGTTATTCCTGTTTCAAGAGCGACAATTACCCCATCCGATGCTTTATATAAATTGACATTTTCGCTTAAATTCAGGCTGTTCCATTCAATACCGGCTCCGGTTGCAAAGCCTAAACTGTTTTTTGTAATCGGTATATTAAATTCAAATAAGTTCAGTCCGTAAGAAAATGTTTTTTCAGGAATTACTGCAATGATTCCGGCATCTTCTTCACTTATAAAGGTATTACGGTTGTTTAAAAAGTTTAAAATACCAAAATCAAAACCGGACAAATGTGCATTAAATCTTGATTTTCTATTTTCTTTTTTTTCTCTTTTGTCTTCTCGTTCTGAATCGATGGTTTTCAGTTCATCATCCATTTCGCCGAGCCCCTTTTCTATTTCTTCTATTCCTTTTTCAATTTCTTGTATTCCGTATTCAAAAGCATACTTCTTTTTAGTATTCAAATTTAAAAGTTCTTTTTGTTGTTCGAGCTTTTTTATAAGCATTTGAAGTTCCTCAGTATTAAAATCGGGAATTCTTTTTAATGAATCTGAAATTTCATTTTCGTC
>DYOF01000068.1:3048-12034 GCA_020720665.1 Acetofilamentum sp.
TTATACTGTCAATTTTTGAATCGTCAATTCCGCTTATTTTATACTCTATTTTTATTTTCTTTCCGGCACCGTCGGTATGTAGATTTTTAATGAGGGTTTGAATTTGAAATTCCAATTCCTTCATTTCTTTTTCCCTGTCCTGAATTAACTTTTCAACTATAATTATTTCGTTTTCAAACGCTTCCTTACCTTTTTCTAAGTTATAAACGGCATTTTCGTTTTGTGTTTTTTTATCAATAATAATCAGTTTTTTCTTACCGACTTCAAATTCGGTTGTGTCTTTTTGAGCGAACACATTCACTGTCAACACACTTAGAAGAATTACTGCTGCTGTTTTTAAAGTATATTTTTGCTTCATGATTTAGTTTATTTTCGATTTATAAAATTATTGTTTGTAAAACGTTTTACTTATTTTAAAATTTGATGCATATAGATTTAATTTTTCCAAATTTCCGTTATTATCATATGCGTTATTCATTTCAATTTCACCGGACGTGACCTTTTTCCAAATGTGTAAACTGAATTCGGCAAATTGCCAAAATTTTTCTTTTTTATTTACAAGTTTCGGTTCTTCGGCAAAAATGTTTTGTTTTGGTATTAAATCGGTCTGTTTTGAGTTAATGACAAGAGCCTCTTGTTTCAGGTCGGGTATTGATTCACTATAATCCTTGTACAAATTGACTTCACTTTGAGGCTCTATATCATTGAACGCAAAAAAATTGTTTGTTTGTTTAATTGATTGATTATGAAAATTTTTAGTTTTTTGTTCTGATTTATTTTCTTCCTTAATTTTTAAATTAACATCTGATTCTTGTAAATTGTTATTTTTAAGAGCGGAAAGATTTGTTCCGTTATTAATTTCATTTTTCTGTAATACAAAAACGTTTAAAGTTAAAAGCAAAGCAATCAGCGCTGCCGCATAATAAACCGTTCTTTTGAAATAATTGATTGATTGCTTATAAAGAGTGTTTTTATATTGATAGGTAATTTTTAAATCGGGTTTTAACTTTGTTAATTTAAAAATTTTATATTCATTTAATTTTTTAGAATTTGTGTTTAGTTCTGTTTCTAATTTTATTTTTTCTGATTCTGTTATGTCGTTTTCTAATTCTGCAATTGCTAAATATTCTGATGGTGTCAGTTCAAAAAACTTTGATTGTGTTTGCTTAATTAATAATGACTTGTTTTCAAATTCAATTCTTTCGGGAATTAATTTAATCTGCTTTAAACCATCAAAGTCGTTCCCCAATTCCTGATGATTTTTTAAAAATTCATTTAGTTCTGAAACTTCATTTTCTGATAAAACCCCGTCAAGAAAATCAATAAAAAACTCCTCGTAATTATGTATATTTATAGTTTTCATAGTTTTAAACTAAATTTTCAATTTTTCCGATATAATTCTTTAAAAAAACTCTTGCTCTATAAATATAAACTTTCACTTGTGATTCCGTCAGCTCTGTAATATCGGCAATTTCTTTATATGAGTAACCTTCATAGTCTCTGAGAGTTACAACCGCTTTTTGTATTTCGGGTAATTGTTGAACTGCAATATTTAAAACTTCATGCAAATCGGTGTATTGGTTTTCATGTCCGAATTCAAATATTTTATTTTCTTCTGTAAAATTCATTCTTTTTTCTTTTCGAATAACATCAATCATTGTTCGATAAGCTGTTGTGAACAAATATGATTTTGCTTTTTCATACATCACTGCTTTTTTGTTAATCCACAACTTTTCATAACTATCCTGAACAATGTCATGAGCTCTGTCTTCGTTTTTTATATTTTTTAAGATAAAACGATAGACCTTATCAGAGAAATTTTCAACTGTATTATTATATTCTTTTGTTGTCATTAAGCTTGCGTTCTATCATAAGACGATAATGGTTTAAATTTGTTACACTTTTTTATAAAAATTTTTTATTATTTTTTATCATTCTCATTTATTGACAATTAAATAAAGCAAGTTATTAAAAAAAAATTAAGTTATTTTTTTAAATTTGGTTTTGTATATTTGTATTGAAAATTAAAACTGCATTATAATGATTATTGAAGGAATTTTTTACGTTATTTTTTGGATTATCTTTTTTATTTTAATCGGTGTAAGTATTCATCTTTTAAATGCTTCAAAAGATGAAGGTTTAAGTATTGTGTTTGGCATTTTGGTTTTTCTTTTATTATTATTGGCAATGAAACCTGAATTAAAACCGATTAAGCCGTTAAATGAAATTATAAAATCGACTGTTCAGTTTAATTGGATAACGTTTATCGCCGGCGGTATCATTTTAGGTAGTTTGGCATATGTAGCGATAAAATATATAAAACAATACAAAGTTGTTGCAAAACTGCTTTCTGCTTCCTTAATTTTTCTGGCATTAACCTTCGGGGTTTCTTTAATTTGGATGACATCAATAGCACCGATTCTTTCAAATGCACTGCTCGGGCTTTTGTTTACCGGTTTGTTTTCGTATTTATTTTTGAAATAGTTTATTTTTCAACGGCTAATAAATATTCCCCGAATTTTACATTTTTCACCCTTATCAATCCTTCATTTTCACTAATTGCATCTTTTTTTACAAGAACTTTTTCTAATGCGGCATCAGAGTTTGGTCTGTAAAGCAAAATCAAATCTTCAAAATTTCCTGCCAAGTTATTTACATCCGTATTTGCATAAAAAATGCCTTCTGTTGTACTTTTTCCGTTTGAAACTCCTGCGATATTCCAATATTGAATTTCAGATATTTTATAGTTCGAATTTTCAACGAATTCAGGCTTTATTAAATTAAGAACAGACTGCACAAACAAAGAACCTTTGAGGTTTTTAACTTCTAATGAAAAGTCGGTTAAAAGAAAATCGTGTCTTCCTGCCGAGTCAAATCGTTTATAATTATCAACAGTTGCATCAGAGACTTTTTCATCTAAATCAACAAAAACAGCAGTCGGTTCGAAGGGTAAAATTAAAGCAATTGATTCTTCGGGTCCGGAAAACTCGACCGTTTTTGTGTGTAGATTTAAGTTCTTATCAGAAAAGGTCAATTCAATTTTATTGTGTGTTCCGAAATAATCTCTTTCAACTAATTTTTGCAGCAAACGAACTTCTGCCTTATATTCGTTTCCGGCTTTTTCTATGTCGATATTTCCGACCGAAAAATGCGGAAAACCCTTTTCAAATACCCAACTTTCAAAAAACGGAGTTAATTCTATTCCTGAAAATTCTGTTAAAAAGTCTCTGAACTCATAGGTGTCGGCAGATTTGAATGCAAACGCTTTTAAGTATGCTGTGAGAGAACTAAAAAACAATGAGTCGCCTAAATAGCCACGAAGCGTATGTGCAACGTCGGCACCTTTGTCGTACACGGTTGTTCCGTATGTATAGTCGTGAGGAACACCATAAACCGCTCGGTATCCGTTATCTAAAATATGTGCTTGGGTAAGAACTTTAATGTGGTTTTCTCTGACATAATTTTTATAGGTTTCTTTACCATAAACATCTTCTTCAAATAATGCTTCCGAGAAAGATGCCCACCCTTCATTCAACCACATATCGCCGGCGGTTTTACACGTAACAAGGTTTCCGAACCAATGGTGAGACAATTCGTGTGCCATTAGGGTTTCTCGATAAAGCGTACTGTCTAAAGCATAATCCGGATAAGCGATATTACAAGTATGTTCCATGGCTCCTGATGTAAACGGAACAGACACATAACCGATTCTGTCAAACATATATTCTCCGTATCCTTTTTCAAAAGAAGCCATTGCATTTTTTAAATTCTTAAATGAATAGTTTGTATTTGCAAGATCTTCCTTATTAACATATAAACTTATGGGAATATCACGCATAATACCTTTGTAAATGTCTTCAATTATTTCATATTTACCTACGGCAACCGATATTAAATACGAGGGAGTTTCTTGAGGTAAATTCCAATGAAATACTTGAGTTCCGTCATCACTATCTGAAACATCTTCTAAAACCCCTGAACAAACGGCTTTAAATCCTTTCGGAACGACAATATTGTATGTTACGCTCGCTTTTTCTTCAAAGCTGTCAATACAAGGAAACCAAACCCTTCCGAATGATTGTGGTTCTGCAGCCATTCCCACACCGATGTTGAATGCAACACTGTCAGAAAAGAAAAATCCGCCCCAAGCTAAATCTTCTATTGGGTGTCCGTGATAAAACACCGTAAGTTCCGTTGAATTTTTTTCGGTAGAAATTTGTGAATTATACGGAATTTTTATAATTGACCCGTTGTATATATAATTATCTGTTTTTTTGTTATTTAAAAAAATGCTGTCAACTTCAAGTTTTAATAAATCTAAATTTATTTCTGTTAAGTCTTTTTTTCTTGGGTTTAAAAGAATTTTCACATTACCTGAAATTGTTTTATTTTTAAAATCTGTAATATTCAGATTTATTGTGTAATGCAGTATATCAACATCTCTTCTGAAATCGTTAATTTCTGTTTGAGAAAAAATTGTGCCCGGTAAAATGACAATAAAAAATATGATGTATAAGTTTTTCATCTTCCTTTTTCTATATTAAACATATTCCCGAATGGGTATCGGGAATATGTTTGATTATATATTCATCAAGTCTTCCACTTCTTTAACCGTTTTAGGAATCGGCTTACCTAAAACTCGGCACGAATCTTTTGTAATCAGAATATCGTCTTCTATTCTTATGCCGCCGAAATCTCTATATTCTTCTACTTTATTATAATTTATGAAATCAATATGCTTTTTTTCTTTCTTCCAAATGTCAATTAAAGCGGGAATGAAGTATATGCCCGGTTCAACCGTTATAACGTTACCTTCTTCCAATTTTTTGGCCATACGTAAAAAGGCTAAACCAAATTGATTACTTCTTTTAAACAAGTCATCATAGCCGACATAATTTTCACCTAAACCCTCCATATCATGAACGTCCAAACCCATCATATGTCCTAAACCATGCGGATAAAATAATGCGTGAGCACCTGCACTAATCGCTTCTTCTGCGGAACCCTTCATCAGCCCGACAGCAATTAAACGCTCAGTAATTATTTTTGCTGAAAGCAAGTGCATCTCTTTGTACGGAATACCGGGTTTTGATTGTTTTATCACCTCTAAATTTGCTGCAACAACCGCTTCGTAAATATCTTTTTGTTTTGAAGAAAATTTTCCGCCTACCGGAGATGTTCTTGTTATATCACTGCAATAATTCATTGCTGATTCTGCTCCGGCATCTGCTACTAATAATTGTCCGTTTTTTAAAATGTTATTATGATGATGATTATGTAAAATTTGTCCGTTTACCGATAAAATAATAGGAAATGAAACCGGCCCGCCGTGTGAAAGAGCAATTCCTTCCATTGTTCCGAAAATTTCTTGTTCTGAAACGCCTTGTTTAGCCATTTTCATAGCCGTTGTGTGCATTAAATAGGCAACATCTACGGATCCTTCAATTTCTTTAATTTCATTTGAATCTTTAACGGAACGTAACTTCACTACTTGTTTAATCAGTTCCTTAGAAACTTTATTATTAAGTTCATTTGCCGGAATTCCCAGAAGTTTCTGTAAAAGCAATTTTGATTCGCTTCTGTAGGTCGGTAAAAAATGTATTTTTCTTCCTTGTTTGAGCGATTTTTCAATAAATTCTTCTGCTTTTGTGAGCGGCATTGTATGTTTAACCCCGTTTTTTTGAGAAAAATCTTTTAGAGCGGGTAATTCACCCATCCAAATGATATCATCAATATCAACATCGTTTCCGAACATATACTCATCTCCGGACTCGGCATCAATTACACCGATAATATCCGGTTGATTAATACCGAAAAAATATAAAAAAGAACTGTCTTGCCGGAAAGTATATATATTTGCAGGATAATTAAAAGGAACATCCGAGTTTCCGGGAATTAAAATAAGACCTTCGTTAATACTGTTAATCAGGCTTTTTCTTCTATTAATGTATATTTCTTTTGAAAACATAATCTGTTATTTAATTTTAAAATTATTTTCGTTCAAAATTAATAAATAAAATCTCTCAATTTTATTAAAACGATTAAAAACTTAATTTTGTATAAATTTTATGATATGGAAACGACGAGACAAAAAAAAATATCTGCACTTATTCAAAAAGAAATGAGTATCATTTTTCAAAAAAAGAGTAATGATTATATGAATAAAATTATTTCTGTAACAGCCGTAAGAATTTCTCCTGACATCGGTTCTGCAAAAATTTATCTCAGCATATTTCCTGAAGAAAACAAACTGACTGTATTTAAAGAAATTAATTCAAATAAAAATGCTTTGCGATTTGAGTTGGGAAACCTTATAAGAAATCAAATCAGAAAAATTCCCGAACTTCATTTTTATATTGACGATTCATTAAATTATGCAGATAAAATTGATGACCTTTTAAACCAATAATGAATATACCATATTTTATAGCAAAACGATATTTATTTTCTAAAAATAACAGAAACGCAATTAATATTATTTCCGGCATTTCAGTTTTGGTAGTTGCAGTTTCTACGGCGGCTCTGATTATTGTATTATCTTCGGTTAACGGATTCGGAAAATTAATAGATGAACAAATATCTTCACATGCACCGGATATTCAAATTTCTCCTAAAAAAGGAAAAACATTTATTGCTGACTCTTCTTTTTTTAAAAAAATAGATTCTGAAAAAAACATTAAGTACATTGCCCCTATTTTAGAAGAAAATGTTTTAATAAAAAAAGATGACCGTCAAATAATTTGCAGAATAAAAGGTGTGCCTGAAAACTATGAAAAACAATTCGAACTTGACACCGCTGTTTTATCGGGAACATATAAAACTCACGGCGGAAATAATAATTTTGTTGTTGTGGGTGCAGGGATTGCATATAATGCCGGTATTTATGCAGAAGCGGAACAAACTGTTTCCGTTTGGACACCGAACCGAAAGAAAATTAACATAAACAACCCGGAACAATCTTTTAACACAAAAAATGTTTACCCGACAGCGGTAATATCTTTGGATAGTGAATTTGATTCGAAATACATAATTGCTTCTTTTGATTTTGTAAGAAGCATATCAGAACGAAACATTAACGAAGTCAGTTCAATTGAAATTTTGGTTGAAAATAAAGAACAAATTTACGACATCAAAAACCGTTTATTAAATTCACTCGGGAACGAATATATTATTAAAGACCTTTATGAACAATTTGATGTTTACAAAGTAATGCAGTCTGAACGTTTAGCCGCATTTATTATTATGTTGTTTATAATATTGGTTGCATCTTTTAGTATTATCGGTTCAGTTACAATGTTAATTATTGAAAAACGAGAAGACATTTTTACACTCCAAAGCATCGGTGTCGGTTTGCCGGACATCAAAAAAATATTCTTTTCAGAAGGGATTTTAATTAGTTTTTTTGGAACTTTCATCGGAATAATTATAGGCGGGCTATTGTGTTTTGCACAAGAAAAATTCGGTTTTGTCAGATTTCCTGCCGACGGAAATTATATTGTTGATGCCTACCCTATGCAAATTAAGGCATTTGATTTTCTATTAACGTTTTTTTCAGTAATGATAATCGGAAGTCTTATTTCATTATATCCGACAAACAAAATAAAATATATTACAGAAAACGGATAGTTAAAAGAGGTTTAATTGCTTTTTTGCATCTGAATAAAACATCGCTAATTTTTCTGCAGCTTTTTCCATTGTATCATTTGTTTTGGCAAAACAAAACCGCAAGGTTCCGGAATTTTCTTCGTTATGGTAAAATGAAGACATCGGTATTGCTGCAACGCCATATTTTTTTACCAAACGTTCTGCCAACTGGAAGTCAGATTCATCAGTATATTGAGAAAAATTTACGGTTTGAAAATAGGTTCCTTCGGTTGGATTAACATCAAACCCTATTTCCTTAATCAATTTAATAAAAAAATCTCTTTTTGTTTGATAAAATTCAGGAAGATTTAAATAGTCTTCTTTTTTATCAATATAATCTGAAATTGCATGTTGAATAGGTGTGTTCGCGGCATATACCGTAAATTGATGAACTTTTCTTAATTCTTTGGTCAATAATTCCGGTGCTAAAAAATAACCTAATTTCCAACCGGTTGCGTGGTACATTTTTCCGAATGAATAAACAATAACACTTCTCTCTGCTAATTCCGCATCAGTTGCAAAACTGTTATGGCGTTTATTGTCAAAAATAATATGTTCATAAACCTCATCGCTTAAAATTAATATTTTTGTACCTGACACAACTTTCTTTAATCGGGCAATATCTTCTTCTGAAAACACTTTACCCGACGGGTTTTGGGGTGAATTTACGATAATCAAACGTGTATTCGAATTAACAGTTTTGTTTACAGCATCCCAATCTATGGAAAAATCCGGAAATTTTAGCTTAATAAAAACCGGGTGTCCGCCGTTTAAGCGAACAACCGGAGCATAACTGTCATACGCAGGTTCAAAAATTATAACCTCGTCTCCTTCATTTACAATTGTTGATATTGCAGTATGTAAGGCTTGTGTTCCTCCGGCAGTTATAGTTATCTCAGTTTCAGGATTGTATCTGCGATGATACAACTCAAATGTTTTTTCAGAGAGTTTTTCTCTTAAAGACAATACGCCTTCCATCGGAGCATACTGGTTAAACCCTTCTTTCATCTTTTGATTAATCCGTGCAATTAATTCCTCTGATACTGAAAAATCCGGGTATCCCTGCGAAAGATTTATTGCTCCGTATCGTTTTGCCATTTCTGACATAACAGCAAATACAGATGTTTTAATATTTGGAACTTTTGATTTAATCATATATAAATTTATCCGGCAAAAATAAGAATTTATCTCTCTTTAAAAATAATTTTTGATGATATTGATTATTCCTTTGACGAATTTGAAAAACGAATCTGTACAGGTTTAAAACAAAATTAATAATGACAATATCTAAATATGACAATTATCATATTGTGTGCTGTTATTCTTTCATATTTTTGTTAAA
>DYOF01000197.1 GCA_020720665.1 Acetofilamentum sp.
AATTTAGTTGCAAAAATAAAATCATTTAATTCATGATTACTTGATTTCATAATTTCATTACCGGTTCCTGTCCACCAACATTTTCCTTCATAAATAAAAGCTATATTATCTCCTATTTCGGCAACCGAGTTCATGTCATGCGTGTTGATAACGGTAACCGTATTAAAATCAATGGTCAGTTCTTTAATTAAATTGTCGATAACAATAGCAGTTTTCGGGTCTAAACCTGAGTTTGGTTCATCAAAAAATAAATATTTAGGATTTAATGCAATGGCACGTGCTATTGCTACTCGTTTTTGCATTCCGCCGCTTATTTCGGACGGATAAAAATGGTCAACATTATCAAGATTAACACGTTCTAAACAAAATCGAGCTTGTTTTTCAATTTCAATTTTGCTTAAACCTGAAAACATTTTAAGCGGGAACATAACATTTTCAAAAACAGTTGACGAATCAAATAATGCACCTCCCTGAAAAACCATCCCGATTTCTTTTCTGATTTTTTGTTTTTCTTTATGAGACATTTCTGAATAAACTTCGTTTCCGTAAATCACTTGCCCCTCATCAATTTGGAGTATTCCTAAAATGGATTTTAATAAAACGGTTTTTCCCGAACCGCTTTGACCGATAATTAAATTTGTTTCCCCGGTTTTAAATTCCAATGAAATATTTTCTAAAATCAGTTGATCTCCGAAAGACTTTGATATGTTTTTAACCGTAATCAAGACAATAGTATTTGTGTTAAAATTACATTGAAAAATAAAATTAAAATGCTTGAATAAACAACGGCTTTAGTACTTGCTTTTCCCACTTCTAATGCGCCTCCTCTGATAAAATAGGCTTGATATGCAGGAACTGTTGCAATGATAAATGCAAAAAGGACTACTTTTATAATAGAATAGGTAATATAAAACGGAATAAAATAATAGTGAACTCCGTACACGAAATCGTCAACAGGTATAGCATTTGTAAAATAAACAGCAAGGTATCCTCCAAAAATACCTATAAACATACTGAATAAAGTTAATAAAGGAAATGAAAAAACCGCTGCAATAATTTTAGGGAGAACTAAATAACTTTCAGAATTAACACCCATCATATCTAAGGCTTCAATTTGCTCTCTTATTTTCATTGTGCCTATTTCGGAAGCAATATTTGCCCCGACCTTTCCTGCCAGAATTAAACCTACTATTGTTGAAGAAAACTCCAAAAACATTGAATCTCTGGTTCCGAGACCCACTAAATACAGAGGAACAAATGAAATTTCAATGTTATAAGCTGTTTGAAGTGTGATTACGGCTCCCATAAAAACCGATATTATAAAAACAATAATAATTGAGTTTATTCCTAATTTTTCTATCTCGAAGAAAATATTTCCGATAAATATATTTGTTTTTTGAGGTCGTTTAAAAACCTTTTTTAAGAATAATAAATATCTTCCGATGTGATAAAATGTTTGCATAATCCTCTGATACTCCCTCTTGTTCAGATAATTTTTGTATGAACCTAAGATGGAATTTAGGTTTCAATTTATTATTCAAATTTAACCCTTTTTTAAAATTATTCAAATTTTTTTAGGGCTTTACAGATTAAATAATTTAATTAAGATGATAATATTAGTTTGCTTTTTTTATCTTTAATCCGATATCTACAACAAGAATAACAGGGTCAGAACTCATTAAATGAGAGATTTTAAATGAATGTTGTCCTTTTTCTAAAAACGTTTTTTCTGAAATCAGGCTTTCAATATCCCACAATTGTCCGGCAACTTCTCCGATATAATTATTTTGATTGTCGGCAACCGGAATTTCTCTTTCTGTAAAATATTCTTTTCTACTCGGTGAAATATGGGTAATTTCAATGTTAATTTGCTTAAACGGAAATCCCGTTACATGTCTGAACTCAAAAAACAAATCGTATTCACCGGATTTTTCAATTGATACATCAAATGTTTTAATATCGTTTTTGTACCATTTTAAATCATTAACCGATTGATATTCGTTGTATGTGTTTGAACAAGACAACAAAATTAATATGAAAGAAAAGAATAATAAGTGTTTCAT
>DYOF01000069.1 GCA_020720665.1 Acetofilamentum sp.
AAATTTTTAGACAGATGAAAACAATTTATATTTTTTTAATTTTAATTGGTTTAAATAATAGTGTTTTCTCACAAAAAACAACTGAAGAAAAAATTTCTGAAATACGAATTTGGTATGCAGAAATAAATTCCGGAATTGAAAAATTATCTAAAACAATTTTTGATTATCCTGATGAAAGTACAGAAGGCGGCGAAATTATTTTGTATAAAAATGAAAATAAACCGGTTTTGTTAAAAGTTGTATATTACGGTGAAACCGGAAATATGAAATATAGTTTTTATTTCAGAAATGAAGAATTGTTTTTTGTATTTCAAGAAATTGAAAAATACAGTGTACCTATTTATGTTGAAACGAATGAACGAGATATAGTTAAAGAGGAAAACCGTTATTATTTTTATTGTAATAAAATGATTAAGTGGATTGATTCAAAGAAACAAACAAGAACAACCGATCATCCGGAATTCATTCAAACGGAAACCGAACTTTTAAATGATGTTAAAAAACTCTTAAAAAAAACACAAGAATAAAAAAATAAAACGTGAGTAAAAAAGAGCCTTTATTTAATTCAAATTGTCCGATACCGATTACCGATTACGATAAAGTTTTGTTAGCACACGGAGGCGGCGGTTCATTATCAAATAAATTAATTGAGAAAATGTTTTTTCATGAATTTGATAATGAAATACTCAATAAAATGCATGACGGAGCCGTATTTGATACCCAAGAAGGGAAAATGGCATTTTCAACAGATTCTTTTGTGATACAACCGATTTTTTTCCCCGGAGGAAATATCGGAGAATTGGCAGTAAACGGTACAGTTAATGATTTAGCTTGTTGCGGTGCCGTTCCTCAATATTTATCGCTGAGTTTTATAATTGAAGAGGGCTTTTCGATGGACGATTTGTGGAAAATTGTACAATCTATAAAAAGTGCAGCCGATAAAGCCGATGTTAAAATAGTAACCGGCGATACAAAAGTTGTTGAAAAAGGAAAAGCTGATAAAATTTTCATTAATACTTCGGGTGTAGGTATTGTAAAAAAAGGACTTACAATTTCTCCTAAAAATTGCAATACCGGTGATAAAATTATTGTTACAGGAACTATTGCCGATCACGGTATCTGCATTATGTCGCTGAGAGCAGGTTTAGAGTTTGAGACGCAAATTGAAAGTGATACAGCACCTTTAAATCAGATGGTTAATGAAATTTTAAATGTTTCTGATAAAATAAAAGTTTTACGAGACCCAACCAGAGGAGGTTTAGCAAGCACATTGAATGAAATTGCCTCTTCTTCGGGGAAAGGGATTCTGTTATATGAAGATAAAATTCCTGTAAGAGAAGACGTTAAAGGCGTTTGTGAAATGCTCGGATTAGACCCCTTATACGTTGCTAACGAAGGAAAATTGTTAATTTTTGTTGATGCCGATGATGCCGAAAAAGTCTTAAAAACGGTTAAAAATAATGAATACGGTAAGCATGCGGCAATTATAGGAGAAGTTCAAGAATTAAATGATAAAATCGTTAAATTAAAAACAACAATCGGAACGACTCGAATTGTTGATATGATTTCAGGGGAACAATTACCCAGAATTTGTTAGGTTTTATTTGAGCCAATTTTCAGCTTCGTTTATTTCCGTAAATGATTTTATTTCTCCCGTTTGTTTTTTCCCTTTAGCTAATGTTAAATTAATATTTTTTAAAAAATCTTTGTTGCAAACAATCAATGCGCTTTTACATCGATTAGCTTTTCCTTTGTTTTCTTTAAAAATATCTATTATATTTTGAATTAATTCTTTGTCAGAAACTGATTTTAAATTTCGGAGATCAGTTATTAAACCAAAGTTTCGATTAAAGTTTTTTTCAAGAAACTGATTGTGTTTAAGTTTAGTATATAAATTCGGTGATATGTCTTCAGATAAAGTTTCAATGATAATCTTTTTATCAGAATAGATTTTGTAGTTACTTTTCATCGCTTAGTCATTTTTATAAAAACTTTTTATTTATGGGTGTTTAATATCTTATAAACTTAGATGTATAATTTATAACTAAATGTACTTTACGAAAATTTTTGTCCGAGTCTGATGAGTTTATTTCTCTGAACTAAGTAAAAAAATGTTGAAATACTTGGCGTGATAAACATAGTCAAAATCCAAAATGATTTGTTGTATATTTTATTCTTCACCATATCGCTTAAAACAATTATCCATGTTGAGAAGAAAAGCATAAGTCCCACTGTCATGATGATATCTGAAAATTCCCACAGTCGTATTTCAGCTGTTATAATAAACATTGAAAGTAAAAAATTTCCGATTACTAAAATCCAAACGGTTTTGATGCTAATTTTAAAGTCTTGATTTTTCATTTTTCATAATATTAGAAGTAATTTATTTTCTATGATTCATTTATTTATTTGTTTCGCAAGTGCATGTTAAATTTAGAACGTAAATTTATAAAAAAAATAAAACAGTTTATTGTTTTGCAATAAAATTGAAAAGATGATATAAATTATTTATACTCATTCTAAATTGAATAATATGTTTAAAAAAATAAATTGATTTAATCTAATTACTTAAATTTGCGGCTTTAAAATTTACAGTGAAAGAAGCTCCTCAAATAGAACATAAAGGCATTATTAAAGAAATCAAAGATAATGATTTAAAGGTAAGTATCGTAAGCCATTCTGCTTGTGCATCGTGTGAGGTTAACGGTGTTTGTTCGGTATCTGATCTTGAAGAGAAAATAGTTGACGTATTTGTCGAAAATCCGAATGAATACAAGGAGGGCGAGAGCGTAGAAGTTTTTTATAAACAATCTTTGGGTTTCAGAGCATTATTAATAGGTTATCTTTTACCGTTTATGATAATTTTAATAACGATGATTGTGATGCTTAGCCTAACAGAAAAAGAATTAATTGCCGGATTAGTTTCTTTGGGAATGCTCATTCCGTATTATTTAACTGTATATTTTGCAAAAAATAAAATTAAAAAAACATTTTCATTTTCAATAAAAAAATCAATCGTTTTTTCGCAAGTAAATTCGGTACAATTATGATTAATTAACTGTTTAAAAAATGAACGAAGTAATTATAGCAACCATTATCACTATCAGTTCGGTAGGAATTATAGCCGCTGTTATTTTATACTGGGCATCTCAAAAATTTAAAGTTTTTGAAGATCCCAGAATTGATGAAGTCGAAGAAGTCTTGCCTTCTGCCAATTGCGGAGGATGCGGATACCCCGGCTGTCGACCATTTGCAGAGGCTTGTGTAAAAGCTGATGAATTGGATAATCTATATTGTCCGGTGGGCGGAAATGAAACAATGGCAAATGTTGCAAAAGTTTTAGGCAAAACAGCAGCAGAAAAAGATAAAATGGTTGCCGTTATCAGATGTAACGGAGCACCTCAGTTCCGAAAAAAAACAACAACATTTGACGGAGCATTAAATTGTACGATTCAATCTAATTTATATTCGGGAGAGTCTGATTGCCCGTACGGATGTTTAGGATTGGGCGAATGTGTTGATGCATGTGCATTTGATGCCATGTATATGGATCCGGAAACGGAACTGCCGGTAGTTATTGAAGATAAATGTACGGCTTGCGGAGCTTGTGTTGCTGCATGTCCGAAAGATATTATTGAACTCAGACCGGTCGGAAAAAATAGTCGCCGAATATTCGTTTCATGCATAAATCAAGATAAAGGAGGAACAGCCAAAAAAGCATGTGCTGTTGCTTGTACCGGATGTACATTATGTTTTAAAGAGTGCAAGTATGACGCGATTACAATTGAAAATTTTTTAGCATATATTGACCCTGTTAAATGTGTTCTTTGCAGAAAATGTGTAGTCGTTTGTCCGACTGATACGATTTGGGAAGTTAATTTGCCGGTGAGAAAAGCAAAACCGGTAATTGAAAATAAGAGCAATAATATCAAAAATTCTGAGGTAGATATCGTTGCAATGGCAAAAGAAAATTCTGCTGATGAAACTAAGGCAAACGAAAATAAAACTGAATAATAAGGATTCGAAAATCTATACCAATGTTGAAAACATTCCACAAAGGCGGTGTACATCCGCCCGAAAATAAATTATCTGCCGATAAAAAAATAGAAACTTTAGCATTGCCTAAACTGGTGAATATTCCGGTTTCACAGCACTTAGGAGTACCTGCAAAGCTAATCGTAAATAAAAATGATTATGTAAAGGTCGGACAGTTAATTGCCGAACAAGGCGGTTTTGTTTCTGCAAATATTCATTCGCCCGTTTCCGGAAAAGTCATAAAAATTGATAACGTACCGGATACGGCCGGATACAAACGACTTGCCGTTACAATTCAGGTTGAAGGAGATGAATGGGACGCTTCAATTGACAGAAGTTTTGATATAAAAAAAGATTTTAATTCTTCTTCGGAGGAAATAATTAAAAAAATTCAAGAAGCCGGTATCGTGGGATTAGGAGGAGCAACATTTCCGTCTCATGTTAAATTAATGCCGCCAAAAGATTCAAAACCGGAAGTCTTGATAATCAACGGAGTTGAATGCGAGCCGTATCTGACATCCGATCATCGTCTGATGCTTGAAAAAGGCATCGAAATGCTTGTAGGAACTAAACTTTTAATGAGTGCATTAAAAGTAGAAAAAGCCTTCGTCGGAATAGAAAATAATAAGCCTGATGCAATAAAGCATTTAACTGAATTATCAAAAGATTTTAAAGGAATAGAAGTTGTTCCGCTGAAAGTACAATATCCGCAAGGAGGCGAAAAACAGTTAATTAAAGCAGTAACCGGAAGAGAAGTCCCGTCAGGAGGCTTACCGATTGCTGTAGGAACTGTTGTACACAATGTAGGAACGGCTTATGCTGTTTATGAAGCAGTTCAAAAAAATAAACCTTTGTTTGAAAGAGTTGTAACAATTACAGGAAAATCTTTAAAAAATCCCGGAAATTATCTTGTTCGTTTCGGAACTCCGGTTAAAGATTTAATTGATGCAGCCGGCGGATTACCGGAAGATACCGGGAAAATAATCAGCGGAGGTCCGATGATGGGTAAGGCATTGAATACAACAGATGTACCAATAACAAAAGGAACATCGGGGATATTAATTTTACCTGATGATGAGTCAAAACGAAGAGAAGTTAAGCCTTGTATCCGATGTGCTAAGTGTGTGACTGTCTGCCCGATGGGATTAGAACCGTTCTTATTAATGACATTATCAGAAAAAGGCTTATATGAACGTTCGGAAAAAGAAGATGTTATGGATTGTATTGAGTGCGGCTCGTGTAGTTATACCTGTCCTTCTGACCGACCTTTATTGGATTATATTCGTTTAGGAAAAAATAGAGTAGGGGCTCTCAGACGAGCAAGAAGTATGAAATAATACATACAATTTTTAAGCAAAATTTAAAAGATTAAGATAAACTAATTTATATGTCTAATTTAATTGTATCACCTTCACCACATCAACTCGGAACAAATTCCGTAAAGAAATTGATGTATGGTGTTTTAATCGCATTACTACCGGCTCTTTTTGTTTCCGTATGGTATTTCGGATTAGGAGCTATAATAGTAACATTAACAGCCGTAATATCTGCAGTATTATTTGAATTCTTGATAACAAAATATCTGTTAAAACGGGAAATGACCATATTAGACGGTTCGGCTGCTTTAACCGGATTACTTCTGGCTTTCAACTTACCCGGTAATATTCCTGTGTGGTTAGTAA
Source organism: Acetofilamentum sp. (assembly GCA_020720665.1). Taxonomy (GTDB): domain Bacteria; phylum Bacteroidota; class Bacteroidia; order Bacteroidales; family JAADGE01; genus JAADGE01. The sequence goes on from DYOF01000069.1 coordinate 5,718, forward strand.
TTATAGGAGCTTTTGTCGCTATCGGCATAGGGAAAATGTCATTCGGCGGATTGGGAAATAATCCGTTCAATCCGGCTTTAGTCGGTCGAGTGTTTTTATTGATTTCTTGGCCCGTTCAAATGACCTCATGGCCCACTCCGAGTGCACTATCTGATAAGTTTTTAGGATATACCGATGTAACAACAGGTCCGACGGCATTGGGTCATTTAGCCGATTATATGAGAACCGGTGAAAGTATGACAAAAATTGGTGAAAAAGTTCCCGACTTTATGCAAATGTTAATGGGAAATATGGGAGGTTCAATCGGAGAAGTGGGTGCTGTTGCGTTGCTAATCGGGTTGGTTTATATGCTGATGAAAAAGATTATATCTTGGCATATTCCGGTTTCAATTCTCGGAACAGTTACCATATTTACCGGAATATTATGGCTTGTAAATCCTAATAAATTTGCTGACCCTGTGTTTCATTTATTAACCGGCGGTTTATTATTAGGTGCCATTTTCATGGCAACTGATTATGTAACTTCTCCGATGAGCAAAAGAGGAATGCTCTTATACGGAGTCGGAATCGGATTTTTAACAATAGTTATCCGAATTTGGGGTGCGTTTCCGGAGGGAGTTTCATTTGCAATATTAATTATGAATGCCTTTGTGCCTCTTATTAATATGTATATGAAACCCAAACGATTCGGTGAAAAAATTAAAAAATAATTGATAGTATAATACATTTGGTTTTTAGGAAAATAAAACAAAAACAGTTATGGGGTCACAAAAAAAATCATCATTTATAAATATGCTTGTTGTTCTGTTCTTAGTTTCAGGAATAGCTGCAACGGCTTTAGCATATGTCTATCAAGCAACGAAAGGGCCTATTGAAACAGCAAAAAAAGAAAAGGAAAAACAAGCCATGGCAGCAGTTTTGCCCGAATTTGACGCAGTTAAAGATACATTTAAAATTGCCTTGGCAGCTGAAGATACAATTACCTGCTATTCAACAGTTAAGGATGAAAAAGTAGTCGGGTATGCAATAAAAGCCAACACAAAAAAAGGTTTCAGCGGCGAATTTTGGATTATGGTCGGTTTCACGCCTGACGGAAAAATTTATAACACATCAGTATTAGAACATCACGAAACACCCGGCTTAGGTGATAAAATGCAAAAAAATAAAAGTGATTGGAGTGATAAGTATTTTACAGGTATGGATGTGCCTAATATTGCTGATAAAGACGGCGACGGAGTAATCATTGAAGTTACAAAAGATCAAGGAGAAGTTGACGCAATTACGGCTGCAACCATCAGTTCCAGAGCGTTTTGTGATGCTTGCGAAAGAGCATACAACGCCTTTAAACAAATTGAAAAATAATTTAAGAATCGTTATTAGAGATTCAAACCGAATAATTTGAGAATATGAGTAAACTAAGTATTTTTACAAAGGGATTTTTTAAAGAAAATGCTGTATTCGTAATGCTTTTAGGACTATGTCCGACTTTAGGAACAACAACATCTGCTATAAACGGTCTGGGAATGGGATTAGCAACAACTTTTGTGTTAGTTATGTCTAATATTGTTGTATCATTGGTTAAATCTCAAATACCCGATAAAGTCAGAATACCGGCTTATATTGTGATAATTGCTTCGTTTGTAACAATTGTTGAATTAACTATGCAAGCCTATGTTCCGGCACTTTATGATGTATTAGGTTTGTTTATTCCCTTGATTGTAGTGAACTGCATTATTCTTGGAAGAGCGGAAGCTTTTGCATCAAAAAATAATGTATTTGATTCAATTCTTGACGGTTTCGGAATGGGTTTAGGCTTTTCTATGGCATTAATGATGCTTGGTGCAATAAGAGAAATATTAGGAAGCGGTTCAATTTTTAATATTAGTATATATCAGGGAGACGGAGCTTTAGTATTTGTTTTGGCACCGGGAGCATTTATTGTATTAGGTTATTTAATTGCACTTATTAACCGTATAACAAAGAAAGTTTAATTTAGTATCAAAATAAAAATGTTAATAGTATGGAATACATTTTAATTATAATATCAGCCATTTTTGTAAATAATGTTGTTTTAGCAAAATTTCTTGGTGTTTGTCCGTTTTTCGGTGTTTCTAAACAAGTCGAAACCGCTGTCGGAATGACCGGTGCCGTAATATTTGTTATGACAGTTGCAACCATTGTAACGTTTTTACTGCAGAAGTATGTTTTGGAAGTATTCGGTATTCAATATATGCAAACAATTACTTTTATTCTTGTTATTGCAGCTTTAGTTCAATTAGTTGAAATAATATTGAAAAAAGTAAGTCCGTCATTATATCAAGCATTAGGTATTTTTTTACCTTTAATAACAACAAATTGTGCAGTATTAGGTGTTGCAATTTTGGCAGCAACAACTGACGGATTTGGTTTGCTTCAAAGCACGGTATTTGCAATGGCAACAGCTATCGGTTTTGGCTTAGCATTGGTTATTTTTGCCGGTTTACGAGAACATATGGAATTGCAAGAAATTCCGAAAGGTATGAAAGGAGTTCCTATTGCTTTTATAACAGCCGGTTTATTGGCATTGGCTTTTATGGGATTCTCAGGAATTGCATAAATTTGTGTTTTAGTCGGGCTGAGATTTCAACTTAAGAAATTGTTTATAAAGTAATTTTATTCGCACCCCGACTAATGGAAATTCGTTTATTGCTTAAGAACTTTTCCCATAAATATTTTATTTTCAGTTACTATTTTGTAAAGATAAATACCGGAAATCTTGTTGTCAGAATTCCATAAATAGGTATTTTTTCCGGCAGTTGATGTAAATTTGTCAGAGAAAACAGTTTTTCCGGATAAATCGTAAATAAATATATAGCAGTCCTTGTTTTCAGAGCTGTTAAAATTAAAATTAACGAATGAATTAAACGGATTTGGAAACACACTCAAATCGGTAATTACTTGTGGTTTTTCATCATTTGAAAGAATTATACTCCCCAACTGCGGAAATTGAATATTGTCCAACCAAGAACAGTCGCTTCCGGAAGATAAAGAAACATCTTTGTTGTATATCCATAATAAAGTATGATTACCTGCTGAAAGGGGATAAGTTTCAGATGACCATGCAACTTCACCCGACCATTCGTCATGTAAACTGCCGTCTATATAAAAACGCAGGAAATCCCAAGCTTGTTCTGATGAAACTTTTTTGAAAAAAGAAATATCACCGGCTTGCATAACTTCAATTTCAATTTTCAAAGCAGAAGTCTGATTGTCTTGAATTGTTCCGCTTTTAGTGCTATATGAGCCTTGATATACACCTGAATTTGTAATATTCCATGGTAGATTGCCCTGAAAATTCCAATCAAACTTAGTAAAATCACCTGTTTCGAAATCTTCAACCGCACTTCCAAAATAAATTGCTATTTGACAGTTTGATGAATAAATATTTGCATCAATCTGACAAGTAAAGTCAGCAGATTCACCTTGAGTAATACCACTGCCGATTGAAAAATCCGAAGATACAGTAAAAGTTCCGTTAGGACTTACAGAACTAAAACTATCACTTGAAGTTAATATTGTAATATATTCATTTTCAGAAACCAACAAGCTATTGATATTAGGAGAAACAGAATGACCCGTATTTTTGTATTCAAAAGAAATATTTCCTGTTTCATCGGCTTCAAGAATGCCGTTTCCGTTTCCGCTGACTTCTGTTACAGTTACATTATTTAGTTCAATTTTTGGAGCATTAACGGTTATAGGAATTGTGCGAACAGTTGAATATTGGTCGGAGCTTATTGACAGGTTTATTTGAGTTTTGTATTGGTCGTTTACATAGTCGGTTTGAATTTGTAAGATATTTTCGCTTACCGAATTTCCCGAGGCCGCAATTGTTCCCTTATTATCAAGGGATTGTAAAACAACTATATTTTCATCATCAGAACTTAATGTCAAAACAACGTTAGTGGCATCTTGCAAACCGTAATTATTTATTTGCAAGTTAACATAAAGTTGTTCGTTATAATCTGCAAGATTATTATCGCCGTCACTGAGAACAAATGAGGACATTGAAAGAACGGCAGATGAACTCTCGGTTATTGTTACAGGATAATTTCCCGTAATAATGTTATAACCCGAAACATATAAGGTGGCACTACCGATTTGTGCTGTTGTCGGGTCAATAAAAATAACTGCTTGTCCTGACGCATTTGTCAATGCTTTACCGACCGTCTGACCATTTTGTAGAATAACACAGGTATAATTTTCCATCGGAATTTTTGATGAAGAAACACTTGCCGTAAAATCAGCACCGATAGGTATTTCATTGTCGTAAACAGTAGTGAAATCGAACGGATTATCAGTCCGGATAGGCAAAGTCGGGTCTGTAAGTGCGTTATGGTCGTAATAACACCATCTTTGAGCACCGGATTCCCATTCATCAGGATTTGTAAGCCAAGGATAAGTCATTATTTTAGAAATCATTTCTGCATCACCGGCATTATTTTGTTTGTCAGAGTATAGTGCATCTACAAATTCTCTGTGTAAATGTTCGGAAGGACCCTCTGTTTGTCCTTCGTTAAACCAACCATATCTGGAATTGGTAAAAACACCGACAGCACCATTTTGAATTTTGACAAATCGTTCCGAAACACAATCACCGTCAAAAGCACCACAAATACAACCGTGGCTGTAAATTAATGCATAATTATGATTTACTCCGTTTAACTGTGAAAAATTTGAATTTGTAATATCATAAGTATTTAATCCCATCATAAAATCGAAATTTGCGTGACCTACGTGATGAACAAAAGAAGAACCGGAATTCATTGCAGACATAATAGCAGAACCGCTGCCGTCCCAAGTTCCGTCTCGTCCGTACATTGTTGTATAGTTTGTATTTATGCCGTTAGTTGCGTAGCCGTTTTCATTCTGATAGCCGATAAGCAAATCTAAATAATCAGCTCCCCAAGTTTGCGGGTTGCTCCATAAATGTTCGCCGGCAAGCAAAGGATTGCTGAGTTCTGATGTAGAAGTAACCGGATTTGTTGTGTATTGAATTATTTTGTTAATCATATTTGATAATTCTGTTGCATTTGAGAAAGGAAGTCGTCCGACTGCAATATCGGGAATGTCGTCTTCATTCGGTTCGCCCCATAAATTATCGCCGTCATCGTTCCAATTTCCGTCTAAAGCGGAAAAATAGACATCAGCCGGTATATTGTCATCTTCGTAAACCGAACTGCCGGAAAGAACCGAGCAGTACATACCTCTGTATGGCAATAAATCGGCATCTCCGGCAAGCATAAGGTATAAAATATCATGAGCTTGATATTCCTGAATTATATAATTTCTCATTTTTTCAGGGTCATCAACGCCTGTCATTGTAGAACTTATTTCAGTCAAACTAACTATTTTTGTTCTAATTCCTCTTTGCAGATACAATTCAATTAAATCATTAAAACTATTTGTAAATGAACTTGTTGTGATTACAAGTAATTCGTATTCACCATTGGTTTTTTTTACAGGATATTGTTTCACAACTTCAGAATTTTGTCCCAGTTTTTCAATTTTTTCCAAAACTTGTGGTCTGGATGACAAATTAGTCGGAGAATTTGATTTATCATTTTGATATTCAACAATAACTGTTACTTTTTTGTATAAAAACAATTCTCCTGTTGAAGGATTGTATTCAAAGGGAGTAAACTTTGAAAAGGCAAAACCGTATCCGTTCAAAAACTTGGTTATAACATCAGAGTTTCTGTTTTCCGGATACCTTGTTTGACCGTAAATAGCTTCACTGACTATAAAATCTTCCGTCATATCCGAACTTACCGGTCTGACATTCTGTTTAGGATACAACTTAAAGTTCCCGCTAATTTTAGTTTTTCCATCGAAAGTATATTCAATGGTTTTTGATATTTTTTGCGGAGGCAATAACAAACTGACAGAAACATAAGGAAGACAAGGCTCTCCGACTTTTGCCTCTTGTTGAGAATTTGGTAGGATAACTAACTGATAACCATCAATATTTTTTATTTGAAAATCGTCAAAATTGTAGGAGAATTTCGTGTTTTGAGCTTGAATATTTATAAAAAAAATTAAGCTGACAATAATTATGACTAATCTATTCATCTGTCTAAAAATTTGTAATTAATTAATATTCTGCAAATTGAATGTTTAATATTATTTATTATGCTTGATTTTCCCCGCAGATAGGAACACCTTTATAAATCTGCATGTAATTAATATCTTCCG
>DYOF01000070.1 GCA_020720665.1 Acetofilamentum sp.
TTGAATGCATATACTTATTTATAAAACTTGTTTTTCCCCGCAGATAGGAACACCTCACTTTCTAATAAATGTAATTGAGGTATTCTGTTAGTCATGCTCCTTTGTGTAAAAAATTGTCTTACATGGATGTTTCATCTGCAATATTTTTTAGTTTAATGAAATTATATCATGAATTTAAGTTTTCAAATTCTTTCATGGCTTCTACTAAAGCATTTACACTTTCCAAAGGTAAAGCATTATATAATGAAGCTCTGAAACCTCCCACAGAACGATGTCCTTTAATACCTATAAAAAATTTTGAGGCTGCAAATGATGCAAAATCAGCTTCTTTATCTTTATATTCATCGTTCATAACAAAACATACATTCATAATTGAACGATCTTCTGTTGCGACTGTTCCTTTAAATAGTTTATTTCGGTCAATTTCGGCATATAATGCATCTGCTTTTTCTCGGTTCATTTTATACATACCATCCACACCGCCTTTTTCTTTAATCCATCTCAAAGTATGTAAAGCCGTAAATACAGGAATAACGGGAGGTGTGTTATACATAGAATTTTTATCGGTATGTGTCAGATAATTTAACATTGTGGGAATTTTATGATCAACTTTACCCAAAATATCATCCTTAACAATTACAAATGTTACACCGGCCGGAGCCAAGTTTTTCTGAGCACCTCCGTAAATTAAAGCATATTTTGAAACATCAACTTTTCTGCTGAAAATATCAGAAGACATATCAGCAACCAAAGGAACATTAACATCTAAATCGGTATGAAATTCTGTTCCGTATATGGTATTATTCGTTGTAATATGAAGATAGTCCATATCTTCCGGAACTTCCCATCCTTTAGGAATTGAAAAGAAGTCATTTCCTTTAATTTCAAGAACATCACCGAACATTTTTGCTTCAGTTATTGCTTTAGATGCCCAAGTGCCTGTATTTATATACATTGCTTTTTTTTGCATCAGGTTAAAGGGAACCATGGCAAATTGCATACTGGCACCGCCGCCGAGAAAAATAACGGAATAGCCTTCGGGTATGTTTAATAATTCTTTGAATAAAGCAACAGCTTCATCCATAACCGCATCAAATTCTTTTGAACGATGAGATACAGAAGCAAGAGATATTCCTGTTCCTTCAAAATCTTTTAAAGCGTTTATTGTCGCATCAATTGCAGATTGTGGCAAGATGGAAGGTCCTGCATAAAAATTATGTTTTTTCATTATTAAATGATTTAAAATATCGTTTATAATTCAATTTTTTGCAAATTTGCAATAAAATTATCTAAAACGGAACTGTTTTTGAATGATTTTTATAAGCTTTTTATTATTTAAAATGAACGTAAATTAAAATATTATGAAACACCCATGTAAGACAATTTTTCACACAAAGGAGCATGACTAACAGAATACCTCAATTACATTTATTAGGAAATGAGGTGTTCCTATGTGCATGAAAGAACAAGCGTTATAAATATGTATAGCATTCAATTTGCAGATTATTAATTAATTAAAAATTTTTGACACATGAAATTAAAATTACTTTTTTTTGTTTTTTCACAGTTTTTTGTTTTGAATTTATTTTCTCAAAGCCAAGTATTGTTTGACAGAATTGAAAACCAAACATTTCTTATTCGATATGACCAAGGAGGAAATGCATACAAAAATCAAATCATTAATAAACTTGCACAAGCGTATAACAAGCCTTTGAACACAGTAAGTTTAACTTTTTCTTATAAACTTTCTCGTCAAATTTTAAGGAAAAACAGCCAACTTGAATTTATAGTTAATATGTCTGAAATTTCGATACTCGGAGATAATCTTTATAAAGGATTTGAAGTCGGCGATGCTTTAATTCCGTCAAAGTTGTCTTTTAAAATGCAATGGTTAAGCGGGCGTAATGTTATAAATACCTACACATTTAATGACATTTCTGTGTCAGGAAATTTTATTCCTCTTGTCAATATGACGGTTAGCGAAACTATACCTGAAGAAGACTACAGTATTAATTTAATTGATATCGCTTTTAATTACACCTTTCAAAATGTGCAGCAATTTGACGTTCTTGTTAATTTAGTTGATGATTATTATGACGAAGACCTTATTGCCCGAAATAAAATCAGGCAATTAAATGCGATGAATATGAGCGAAGAATATTTAAGTAATCTTCAAGACTTAAATCAATTATATGCTTTGAGAGATGAAGCAAACGAATACATTAAATATACTGTTGATGCAAAACAAAAGAATTTCTATAAAAGTTTACCGATTGATACCTACGACCCGAACGGTTTTAAAGAAAAGCTAAATCAAATATTAATAAAATCAGAAAATTTAAGAAATATATGCAATGACATTATTAACAACTTTGACCGTATTTATTATGAACGAGGTTTAGATATGTTAGCTCAAAGGAAACCCGACAGAGCTGATTATTTCTTTAACAAATCACTTGAAATTAACCCCCGATATGCCCCGTCACATTTTCAATTAGCACGTCTTTATTACAACAGCGGCTATGTTGACAAAGCAGTGAACAAAATTTTTGAAATCAGAACCATGGATCCGAGTACAGAAATAAAACTGCAAACCGTTGAATTAGCCAAAGGAATATATAACGATTTTTTATTAGATGCCGGAGAATTTAATAATAACGGGCAATTTGACGATGCAATTGCTATCTTAAATCGTGCCGCTCTAATTTGCCGTGATTTCCCTGAAGTTCATTGCAGACAAAACATGGATATAGAGTTTTCAAGAGCTATAAACGGCAAGTATTTGAATATTTTGAATGACGTTGATGTCCAATTCAGAAATAATAATTTGAAAGAAGCCGAGCGTATAATAGGTATTGCAATAGATTATGCCGAGCAAAATCGTCAAATTATCCTGAATAATTCGGAAACAGCATTAAGATTATCTGAGTTATACAACAAATACATAAACAGAGGCAATCAATATAACATTCAATCAAAATTTAACGAAGCTGTTAATGAATTGGATAATGCTGCCCGAATTTGTAACAGTTATAATGAAATAAATTGCACAGATGATTTGAATAATGCTTATTTTAAAGCCAGAACCGGTATTTATTTGTCATTATTGAAGCAAGCCGAAGGCATATTTCGCTCCGGCGATAATATAAGTGCTGAACAAACTATTGAACAAGGAATTAAATATCGTGAAAAATACGAGTTAAAACAAGACAAAACTGAAGATAGGCTGTTTCTTGACATTAAACAATCTATTTATGCCGTACAAATAGATGAAGGCAGAAGATATGCAAATGCAGGCGATTATAAATCGGCTTTGCAAAAATATGATGAAGCAGCGGATACTGAAAATAAATTCGGTATCAGAAAAAATACTTCGTTAAATTCTTATATTGCAGATGCGGCAAAAAAATTAGTATTTCAAATTTCAGAAAACGGAAAAAATAAAGTAAAAGTAAATAATTTGGCTTCAGCAAGAGAACTTTATAATGAAGCAAAAATGCTTACCGAAAAATACAATTTAGGCTCAGACCAATTGATTTATAAAGAAATGCTCAATTTTAAAAGTCTGATTTTTGAAAGAGAATGTTTAAATGCTCAATCAGCATATGATGATTATGTTGCACAAGTTAAAGATTTAATTGCAGCTAAAAACTATTCGGAAGCTGATACAAAAATTGAAGCCGCTTTTACTCATGCCAAAAACTATTTGCAATGTGAAATTGAAACCGGAGCTTTAAGAGCCGATAAAGAATATATTACTCCGGCAGTGAATTATTTAAATAAAAAAAATCAAACCGATGAATTTGTAAAAAGACGAAATTATAAATCTGCAATTGAACTATATCAGGATGCAGAAACCTACTATAAAATTCAGAATGTAAATAAATATGGTATCTCTCACACCGATTTATTTAATTATATACAAAAAAATTATACCGATTTCATAATTTACGGCGTGGGATTTTATAATCATAACAAAGAATTTGATAAAGCCTTAGATTTATTAAGAGAATTAAGTCGAAGAAATGTTAAAAATAAAGACACAAAAGATATGCAGGTTATTTTAGGTGCCGATATGGCAACATATGATTACAATCAAAACCCGAATGCAAATATTAATACCAATTTGGCGACTTATACAACAGGAGATAAATTCTTTAAATATTTTACGAAATCCTATAAAAGTCAGTGGAAACGATTTAAATAAAAATATTTAAGGCTGTCTCAAAAGGGCAGCCTTAATATTAAAAAATTGATAATTTAGTTTTTGTTGTTAACACTTCTAAGGCTTTCATACCCAAATACGAATTTCCTTTTCGATTGAGTTTTGGGCTCCAGCTGACAACGGTATATTTACCCGGATGAACAGCCGCAATTCCGCCGCCTACACCACTTTTGCCCGGCAAACCTACTTTAAATGAAAATTCTCCGGCTTCGTCATAAAACCCGCAAGTTTGCATTAAAGCATTCATACGTTTGGTTTGACTTCCGTTTAAAATCTTTTCATTTTTATGAACTCCTTCATTTGCAAAAAACATAAAAGATTGTGATAATTCGTTGCAGCTCATTTCAACTGAACATAAATGATAATAAAAATCTAAAACTTCATCAACATCATTTTTAATATTTCCGTATGATTTCATTAAATTAATCAGGGCAGCATTTCTGTAACCCGATTTTTTTTCTGATTCGGCAACTTTATAATTAAAATTAATACTTTCGTTTCCGGCTAATTTCCTTATAAAATTCAATACATCAATTTTCGGATTTTTCAAAGTATCTGTTAATATATCGCAAATTACCAAAGCTCCCGAATTTATAAACGGATTTCGAGGCACTCCGCTTTCATATTCTAACTGAACTAAGGAGTTGAAAGGATTTCCGGAAGGTTCAACTCCGACTCTGCCCCAAAGTTTTTTGTCATAAATTTTATATGCTAAACTTAAAGAAAATACTTTTGCAATACTTTGTATGGAAAAGCGTTCGTTAAAATCGCCTATCCCGTAACTGCCGCCGTCAATAGTTAAAAGATGAATGCCGAATTTATCAGCATTTATATTTGCTAATTCAGGTATATAACTTGCTACTTTGCCTTTGTTATCTGTCCCTTTCAGTTCAGAATATATATCGAATAAGATTTTTTGATAATCCATAGAGTTTTTGTTTACAAAATTAATTTATTTTTCACCTTTTATAGGTATGTAGGCAAATAAATATTTTTTAGAATAACTGAATAATTATTTTTGTAAAATTAATGAATAATATGAAAGCGATTTTTTTAGTAGGTGCGGTACAAGCCTTTTTTTTAGCAATTCTTTTGTTTTCAAAAAAGAATAAAATTACGGCTGATATAATATTAGCAATATGGTTAATAGTAACCGGTATTCCGTTATTGTTGTATTTTATTAACTATGAATCGTATTCAGAGGTACTGAATTTTTCTGAAAGCATACCGACATATTTAATGCTCATTAATATACCCTTATTATTAATTCAAGCTCCTTTTTTGTTTATTTATGTAAGCTATATCCTAAAAAATATAAAATCATTTAACCCGATTTATTTATTACATTTCATACCTGTAATTGCTTTTATTTTAATTTATTGGGTGATAATCGGATTTAATAATTACCCTTATGAAAGTTTCAATTTGTATGCACACAAATATTACGGGTTTATTTTAATGTTTTTTCCGCTTACTATTCTGTCGGCATTTTTTTATATTTTTCGTTCATACACTCGACTGAAAAAATACAAAACCAATTTATATAAACAGTTTTCATACACTGAAAATATTGATTTCAGGTGGCTTCGTAATCTGATTTTGATTACTTTATTTGTTTGGATTATATTTAGTTTTTCCTCCTTCTTATTTTCAAAATACCACACTAAAATTAATATTCACGATATTGATTTAATAGCAATTTCAATTGCAATTTTTGTATTGGGCTATTTCGGGTTTTTACGAACGGATATATTTATAAGTGTGGATTTATCGGATGAATTAAAACCGGCAGAAAAAAATGAAAAGAAAAAAATTATAGTTCCCGATGTCGAAAAACAAATTAATGAGCTAAAAGCTTATATGGAGAATAAAAAACCGTATCTGCAAAGTAAATTAACAATTAAACAATTAGCAGATATGCTTTCAATACAAAGCTATCAGCTTTCAGTTATTCTGAACGATCATTTAAAGAAAAACTTCTTCGATTTTATTAATGAATATCGTATTGAAGAAGTAAAAAATGAAATTAAATATAATAAAAATTATACGCTTTTAGGAATTGCTTATGATTGCGGATTTAATTCAAAGAGTTCGTTTAATCGAATTTTTAAAAACTATACCGGTTTAACTCCTTCCGAATATTTAAAAGAGACTATATCTTAAAGTATTAATTAGTAATGTTTTAAAGGTCTTATTTTTCTTTTGATACCTTTTTTTTTCTGTAACATAGTCTCGATTTGTTAATCGGGACGATTAGTGTTTTTTTTCAATTTAGTTTTGTCTGAAAATAAATATCAAATATTTTTTGAGATACATTTTATTAATTATTAACAATTAAATTTTTAGACAAATGAAAAAAACTATTTATTATTCAACATTTATTATTGCATTAACAGTTATGATATTTAGCTGTAAAAAGGAAGAGCCGATTCAATTATCAACAGATGAAACAGCTGAAATTGCAGCATCTGCCTTGAATTCAGAAAACGGAGGCATTACTACACAAATTTATGATGCAACACAATTAGCCGAACAATTATATGCTGAAGAAACGCTAAAATCAAGTGTAGATAATGATACGACATATATTGTGTCAAGTCCGGACGGAGCAAGAATTTCTTATAATTACAGCTTTCATTATAATTACGGAATGACCTATAATACTGCAATACAAGCATTTCTTTTTTATATGAATTTCGATACTGACGGTTCATATATTTCTTCGCGAATTTCTTCAAATGATAATTCAGATGGTCGTTTTGAGCTAACAGGAGTTGAAGCTGTAAATGAATTTTATACGGTTTCAGGGTCTGCTACAAATACCGGTACCAAAACAACTTACTTAAAAGAAGATAAAACCGTAAATTCAACTATCAAATTTAATTTTTCGGATGTGAAAATTAATAAATCAACTCAAAAAATTGTTGAAGGAACAGCAAGTGTTCAAATAAACGGAAACTTAAACGGGGGTGAAAGCTTCACTTTTTCAGGTTCAATTGAATACCAATCGAACGGGACAATAATTCTTATAATTTCAGGAGAACAATTTATTATTGATGTTGCTACCGGGGAAATTCAGTAAATAATTCAAACTACAATCAGACATTGAAAAAATATTTAATAATTGTTGTACATTTGTATTATATTGAAAAATGGGCAACAACAAATAATCATTCAACAGCTCTGCAATTTGCTGTTGAGGCAATACTTGAAAATAAAGGTAAAAAAATAATATTGTTTAATATGAAATACCGATGTAAAAAAAAATTACACGCAGGAGCATAATTAACAGATAAAATTATTTAATGCAGATTTATGAAAGTGTTCCTATGTGCAGAGAAAAACAAACAAAATAAATAAACAGAAGTATTCAATTTGCATAATATTAATTAGTTACTGACTTTTAGACACATGAATAATTTAAGTTTTATAACCATACTAATTTTGCTTGTAACAATTAATTTGTCAGCACAAAATCAATATAGTCAAACCGTTCGAGGAAAAGTTGTTGATATTGAATCAAAAAGTGCCATACCCGGTGTTGCCGTAATGATTGAAGGATATGAAGACAAATTAGTTGCCCTTAGTAATTCAGAAGGAATTTTCAAAATTGAAGATGTACCCGTAGGGCGTATAACTATTAAAACAATGTATATTTCTTATAATTATTATGAACTTAGGAACGTTGAACTGAAATCCGGGAAGGAGTTAGTTTTAACTATTGAGTTGACAGAAAAGGTCGAAAATTTAGAAGAAATCATAATATCAGCAAACAGCAAATCAAAATCTTCTAATGAAATGGCTTCGGTCAGTGCGCGTTCTTTTTCGGTTGAAGAAACCGAACGTTATGCCGGAACATGGTTGGATCCTGCTCGTATGGCTTCCAACTATGCCGGTGTAATGGCATCAGGCGACCAACGAAACGATATTATTATCAGAGGAAATTCACCCTTGGGTTTGTTGTGGATGTTAGAAGGAGTAAGTATTCCAAATCCGAATCATTTCGGTACATTAGGTACAACCGGAGGACCTATCAGTATTTTAAATAATAATTTATTAGATAATTCCGATTTTTATACCGGTGCATTTCCGGCTGAATACGGTAATGCGCTTTCGGGTGTTTTTGATTTAAAACTAAGAAAGGGCAATAATGAAACCTATGAATTTACTGCACAAGCCGGAATGAACGGTCTGGAATTCGGTGCCGAAGGTCCGTTTTCAAAAAACTCAAAAGCTTCTTTTCTATTGAATTATCGTTATTCAACCTTAGCAATATTTAAGTTTTTAGATATTCATTTCGGTGTAAGCGGAGTGCCTGAATTTCAAGATGTTTCATACAAATTAAATTTCCCGACAAAAAAAGCCGGTACATTTGCAATTTTTGGTATCGGCGGCATCAGTACAATTGAAGTTTTTTATGAAGATAAGCAAAAAGATGATTGGACATTCGGAAGAGAAAATTTAAACTTCAAATTCGGTTCGGGTATGGGGGTTTCGGGAATATCACATTTTTATCCGATTGATAAAACTTCATATTTGAAAACAGTTGTAGCTCTTTCGGGTACAATGAGTTCAGCCCGTGCTGATTCGGCTGATACGGAAACAGAAACAATTTATTACGGAGATAATTCAAATGAAGTAAAATTATCGGCAACAACAAAATATACCAAAAAGATTAATGCCAAAAATGTTTTTAATGCCGGTTTTAATGCTGAAATTTATAATGTACATTATGAAGACAGTGTGTTAATGAAAAACGGTTTATATTATTTTTTGTCGGAAGTTAACAATCAAAAAATGCTTTTGACGGGTATGTATTCTCAATTTAAACATAATTTTACAAATCAATTTTCAATAACCGGAGGGTTGCATTACCTTTTTTTCAACATAAATTCAAGCCAATCAGTCGAACCGCGTTTAGGAATTAAGTACAGTTTGAATGCTCAACACAGTTTCAGTTTCGGTGCGGGTATTCACAGCCAATTGCAACCGCGTTTGTTTTATTTTCAGGAAACAAAAATTGACGATATTATCAGCTGTACGAATAAAGATTTGAATTTTTCAAAAAGTAATCAAGCTGTTTTGGCATATGATTATTTAATTAACCGAAATTTAAGAATTAAATTGGAAACGTATTATCAATACTTAAATCATATTCCTGTTGAAAAAAATTCTTCCGTGTTTTCAATGATAAATTACGGAACATCATTTTTTGAAGCCCGAACTGACAGCTTGATTAATGAAGGTTCCGGACAAAATTACGGCTTTGAGTTTACTTTTGAAAAGTTTTTAAGTGATAACTATTATCTGTTATTAACGGCTTCGATTTTTGAATCAAATTATAAAGGCAGCGATTTAATTAAACGGAATACGATTTATAACGGAAATTATGTTCTTAATTTTTTAAGCGGTTATACATTTAAAATTAGCAAAAATGCACGTTTAAATTTAGATGTTAAAACAGTATTTGCAGGCGGTAAACATTATATACCCGTTGATATCGAGGCATCTGAGTTGGTAGGTGCTGCTGTTTATGATTATAATTCAGCTTATGAACCGCAATTTGAAGATTTTTTCAGATTAGACGGCAGATTGGGTTTTAAGCTGAATCGTAAAAAATTTAATACCGAATTTGCTTTTGATTTACAAAATATAACCAATCATAAAAATGTACTTTTACAAACATATGATGCTGAAACTAATTCGGTAATTTATGATTATCAATTGGGTTTGTTCTATGTTTTTTTTATTCGATTTCAGTTCTGATTAGCTTGCACTACTTTAATCAGTTTATCAAGCGAATAGCCTCTTTTTATTAATTTTTGCAACAATGTTTCATAAAGAGTATGTTCAATCTGAGGTGTCCTGCTGAGTATCTATAAATATTTATCCGAACTGCTTCCGATTAAAACCCGATTATAATCTTTATCCAATTCCAAAATATAATAATCGCCGTAAAAGAACCAAAAAAACGTAACTTTTAACTTTCCCGGTTCTGACGGATTTGGAATTAACGATTTGATATCGTAATCACGAATGCATACTTAAAAATAGCCGGTATAAATTTATGATAAAAATTTCAGCCGAAAATTAGTTCCGATTCTCATCGGCATCTTTCAAGTAATAATTACTGACAACCTTTCCAAAACGATAAGATAAGAACAAAATCGGCAGGAACCTCGGATTGTATTCAGTTTCCATTATTTTAATATCCTTTGGGTAAGCCTCAAAAGAAATACCTGTTTCCAGAACAGATAATTTCTTGTCGGTTTTGCCGAATTCAAATGAAACCCCTGTTTTAACATAAATACCCGGAATAATTTTAATTTCGTTAAATCCTTTTGTGAACGGTTTTTTATCGTATATAAACCACCAAGGAGTGTTTTTTTCAAATAATTGAGTTTTGGTTGTATTTAAAGAATCATCCCAAACATCATAATATATCGGTTTTAAGAACATTGCCGATAATCCGCCTGAGTAAAATAATCGTACGGAAACACTGTTTCTGTCAAATTTTCTGTACAATTCATGTTGCATTCCGGCTGATAAGCGTATGTTAAACGCATAATTTGTTTTTCCGTAAACGTAATTGAAAATATTGTAAGTAAGCGGATTTGTAATTTTTTTTTCTTTGCTGTGTTTTACGATATTTACATCTCCTTCAACAGAAAATTTTTTGTGAATATTTATGTGTCGCGCAAATCTGTATCCTATACCGTAACCGTTGGTGTTTAATGATACTCCGTAACTTTTTTCATTCCTGAATAATATTTTATTTTCATCGTCAATTTCTCCTTGCGAAAAAACAAATGTTAAGTGTAAAATAAAAAGAAATGAAAGAAATGCTTTTTTCATGGGAATAAACCAACTTAGTTTGTAAATTTGTTTACAAACTATTTAAGAATAATCATAAATATTTTTTAAAGAAGCTCGATTATTTGATTATCGCTGTTCTCATTGTTAATATCTTGATCCTGTTGAGTTTGAACATCACCTTGCAATACCGAAGGAGGATACGCAGGGCATACACTTCCGGATGTATTACACGATGAAAAAGCAAAACTGAAAGCAAATATTATAACACCGAAAATTAATATCCTTTTTTTCATTATTTATTCTTTTTAATATTTAAAAATTAATTTATGCTTGCTATGCAAAGTTAAACATTTTTTTAATATAAGTACACTTTTTTTATTTTTTAACGAAGAAAACGATATTCTTATTACAAATTGTTCACTAAATCTGTAATTCTTTAAGTCGAATTTTTCGTAATTCCTCGTTATAAAAAGCAGGAAAATAGAGATTTAAAAGCGGCTTGAGAAGGAAAATAAAGAGTAGAAAAAAATTTTAGCTGAAAAAGAATTGCAAATAAAATTGCTGCAGGAACTGATTAAAAAAAGACGCAACAATGGAAGAAGTGAAAGCAATAATCAGAGATAATGTGTCAGCCGGCATACGAGTCAATCAACTTGTAAAATTGCAAGAATCAGTAAAAGCGGATATTATTAAAAACCCAAAGGAACAATAAAAGGGAGAACTCCAAGTAATACTTCACCCGAATAATTCAAAAAAGATTTGCACAACAGGCAACAGGGCTTGAAAAGACTTGAAAAAAGGATAAATTCAGGAAAAT
>DYOF01000071.1 GCA_020720665.1 Acetofilamentum sp.
TAATTCACCTTTAATGCAGTATGATGCAAATATATTACCCATTGTTGAATCTTCCCAACCCGGAACTACAATCGGAATATTTTTTTCGGCAGCAGCAAGCATCCAACTGTTTTTAGGGTCAATTTCATAATATTGTTCTAAAACTCCTGAAAGCAGCATTTTATACATATATTCATGCGGGAAAAAACGTTCTCCTTTTTCTTCGGCTGCTTTCCAAATTTTATAGATATGTTTTTGTAAACGCCTGAATGCTTCTTCTTCAGGAATACAAGTGTCTGTTACTCGATTAAAACCTGCGTCTAATAATTCACGTTCTTGTTCAGGTGATAAATCTCTGTATTCGGGTACTCTTTTATATTGTTTATGGGCAACTAAATTCATAATGTCTTCTTCGAGATTTGCACCGGTGCATGAAATAATTTGCACTTTATCACTGCGAATCATCTCAGCTAATGATATTCCTAATTCAGCAGTACTCATTGCTCCTGCCAAAGTTATCATCATTTTTTTTCCTTGTGTTAAATGAAGTTCATATGCTTTTGCGGCATCAATTAATGCGGCAGCATTAAAATGTTTGTAATGTTTTAAAATAAACTCACTGACAGGACCTTTGTTTTTCATATATTATTTTTTTCAGTATGTATTATTTTTTCAGATAAAATTTATAACTTAACAATTTGTAATATAATTTGGCAACTAAAAAATCGGGTGATTTATAGCCTTTTATCGGCGCCAACTCAACAATGTCAAACCCTACAATCTGTTTTTGTTCAAATACCTTTCTTAAAAAACGAATCATCGTGTTCCAATTTAGTCCTCCGGGTTCGGGTGTGCCTGTCGATGGCATAATTGACGGGTCAAAAACATCTAAGTCGATAGTAATAAACACCTTATCAGTCATTAAACCGATAGCTTTTTCAAACCAATCTTCTCGTCCGTATATTTCTTCGGCAAAAAATGTTTTTTCTTTGTTAAGATACTTTTTTTCGCAAGTATCCATACTTCGGATACCTACTTGTATTAAATTTGTATTTTTTGAAGCATCGTGTAACGCACAAGCATGATTGTATTTTGAACCCAGATATTCAGCTCTTAAATCAGCATGTGCGTCAAAATGCAATACGGTTAAATTTGGAAATTTCTCGTAAAAAGCTTTTATAATCCCTATACTTACAGAATGTTCGCCACCGAAAAAGCTTAAAAACTTATCTGTTTCCAATAACTTTTTTGTAGAGTTATACACTTTTTCAAAAACTTCTTCAGGAGAAGCGTTTTCATTGATTGCCGGAATTATATGAACACCTTTTTTATAAACTTCCGAATCGGTTTCGATATCGTATAATTCCATGTTTTCGGCAGCATCCAGAAATGCGTCAAATCCGTTATCTGCTCCTTTTCCCCATGTGCTTGTTCCGTCATAAGGAATTGATTGTAGTAAAACTGATGCGTTTTCAAAATCGGTATATCCGGCATCTGTTCCTCCGAAAATTCTCATCGTATTATTTGTTATAACCTAAAATTTTAAACATTTCCTGAACGGATTGTTCTTCTCTGTAAACATAATCGAAAAAATTACCTTTGTCATCACGGTCAATGATAACATGTTTCGGCGAAGGAATTAAACAATGCTTTATACCTCCGTATCCGCTGATTGAGTCTTGATAAGCGCCGGTGTGAAAAAAGCCGAGATATAAAGGTTCAGGATCGTCTTCTTTATATTTGGGAAGCAAAACTTCTTGGTTTAAATCTTCGGAATTGTAATAATCGGAATGGTCGCAACTAATACCGCCGATATTTGCACGCCCGTATTCATTTTTCCATTTATTTATAGGTAACAAAATAAATTTTTCGTGAATTGACCATGCATCAGGGATTGTATTCATCAAACTGTTATCAATAATGTACCAAGTTTCGGTATCATTTTGTTGTTTCTGTTCCAATACTTTAAAAATTATTGCACCCGATTCGCCCACAGTATATTTTCCGAATTCGGTATATATATCAGGTTCGTAAATTTTTTCTTTAACGCAAACTTCTTTAATATTCTTAATAATTTCATTAATCATGTACTCATAATCATATTCAAATCCCAAGTGGTTTCTGATTGGAAATCCGCCTCCTAAATTAAATGAATCTAAAGTATCGCATTCTTTTTTTAATTCAACGTATAAGTTTAACGCTTTTTGAAATTCGCCCCAATAATATAAAGTGTCCTTTATTCCTGAATCGACAAAGAAGTGCAACATTTTAAATTCAATGTTTTTATTTCCTTTTATATTATTATTGAAAAAGTCAATCATTTCTGTATGTCTTATTCCTAATCGAGAGGTATAGTAGGCAGACTGAGCTTCTTCATTAATAGCCATTCGTAAGCCGATTTTTATTTTGTGTTTTAATTTAGGTGCCAATTTTTCGATACGCAAAAGTTCGTTTTTGCTGTCTAAAATTATTATTGAATTTTCAAATCCTTCTTCTTGAAGTTTTAAAATACTTTTTAAATATTCTTCTGTTTTGTATCCGTTATGAACGATTATTCGTTTACGATCAATTTTTTTCTCACGATATAAATTTAAAATCAAATCAATATCAAATGATGAAGATGTTTCTAAATTCACATTTTGCTTTAATGCTTCGGAAATCACATGATGAAAATGGTTACATTTTGTACAATAACAATAATGGTACTTGCCTTTGTATGAATTTTTTTTAATTGCTCTGTTAAATAAATTTTTAGACTTTTTTATTTGGTCGCTTATTTTAGGTAAATAAATAAACCTGAACGGAGTTCCATACTTATCAATTAAGTATTTTAAAGAAATTCCCTGAAATGTTAAGAATTCGTCTCTTAAATCAAAACCTTCTTGCGGAAAATAAAAGCTTTGTTCAATTAAATTAAAGTATGTATTTTTCATTCTTTAAAAAACTAATGGATTTTATATAAATAACTAAATATAAGGGCTTTAATAACAAAATGATACTTCTTAATAAAATTCCAAATAAAATAAATATATTTTAATTTATCTTTAAAAAATTAAAAAATATAAAATATTCGTTTGCAGAACGTTCAGTAATTTTATAAATCTATTATTTTAATTGTGTTTTCATTTATATATTTGTTGTTTTTAAATTAATATAATGTATAATCCTACTTTTTTTATAATTACCGGTATTATAGTATTTTCATATGTTTTATCTCAATTCCTTGAATTTTTGAATACAAAAAACAGAAATAAAGATATACCCGATGAATTAAAAGGAATTTATAATGAAGAAAAATATGTAAAATCACAAGCATACGGGAAAGCAAATTCTAAACTTGAATTTTTAAGCTCTACTTTCTCTGTATTATTAACATCGGCAATGTTTATTTTTTTCGGGTTTAGTTTTATTAATAACATTGCATTATCGGTTTCAGAACATACAATTATATCAGCACTCATTTTTTTAGGAATAATACTATTTGCCTCCGATATTATTGATATACCTTTTTCTGTAAATTCCATTTTTGTAATTGAAGAAAAATTTGGCTTCAATAAAACAACGGTTAAAACGTTTATAGGTGATAAATTTAAAAACCTGATTTTAACAGCGATATTAGGCGGCGGTATTCTTTCACTGATAATATTTTTATACACATTAAATGAAAATATGTTTTGGATTTGGGCTTGGATTGCAATTTCAATATTTTCTGTTTTTATGAGTATGTTTTATTCTAATTTAATTGTTCCTTTATTTAACAAACAAAAGCCTTTAGAAGCCGGTGAATTAAAAAGTGCAATTGAAAATTTTATCCAAAAAGCCGGGTTTAAATTAGATAAAATTTTTGTTATTGACGGGTCAAAACGCTCAACTAAAGCAAATGCATATTTTAGCGGACTTGGTAATAAAAAACGTATTGTTTTATATGACACATTAATTAACGACCTGTCAATAAATGAAATTTTGGCAGTTTTAGCTCATGAAACAGGACATTATAAATATAAGCATACGCTAAGTAATATGCTGTTTTCTGTAATTCAAAGCGGAATAATGTTGTATATTTTTTCTGTGTTTGTTAATAATCCGGAATTATCAAAAGCCTTAGGTTCTGAAACTGTGAGATTTCACCTTGGTTTAATTGCATTCGGTATTTTATACAGTCCTATTTCAATGATTATCAGCTTAGTATTAAATAGTTTATCAAGGAAACATGAGTTCCGAGCGGATAAGTTTGCAACAGAACAAGGATTTGGAGAAGAATTAATCAGCGGATTAAAAAAATTAACTGAAAAGGATTTAAGCAATTTAACACCCCACCCTTTTTATGTATTATTTCATTATTCACACCCTACATTATTAAACAGAATACGAGCGATAAATGAAAATAGAAATTGAACGAAAATTTTTAGTTAAAGGCGATTTTAAAAAATTTAGTATTAAGAAAATTAATATTAAACAAGCTTATTTAACAATTGACCCTGAACGCTCAGTGCGTGTGCGAGTTTCTGATGTCGGTTCGTTTTTAACAATAAAAGGAAAAAGTAACAATTTCGGATTATCAAGAAAAGAATTTGAATATCAAATCCCCGATACGGATGCGGAGGAGTTACTCAAACTTTCCGTAAATTATATCATTGAAAAAAATCGTTATATCATTCCGCATGGTAATTTAATTTTTGAAGTGGATGAATTTTTGAATCTAAATGAAGGCTTAATCATTGCCGAAGTTGAATTACTTAATGAAAATCAACACATTACAATACCTGAATGGCTTGGTGAAGAAATTACGGGCAACAAGAATTATTATAACTTACAATTATCTGTATGCCCGTTTAGCTTACGGAAATTTCAGCAAGAAAAATAATTCCTAAGCACTTCGCTTAAAGGATTATTTTCACAACTAACAGTTTTCAAATACAAATTCTTTAAATTATCAGATGCATTTTCTACCATATAACTTAAACCGATTAAGTTTAAAAAATCGATATCATTATAATCGTTACCTATACCTAAAGTATTATTTAAACTAAAATTAAGCTGTTTTGATAAATAAGACAGAGAACTCCCTTTATTCACATTTTTGGTGAAAATTTCCATCCAAATGGTTTTATTATCAATTGAGGATGTTGCTCTTACAATTCCAAAATCGGGAAAGTTTTGATAAACCTCATCTATAATTTTTTCGTTATCGGAAATACATAAAAACCTTGAAGCATCCTCGAAACTGTCAAAATTTATAAGCTCTTCGATAAATTCTTTGTAAATTTCGTTTATTCTTTCAAAATCAGCATTTTTATCGGAATATTGTTTGTATTTATAAATATGACCTTGTGGGACTTTGTTTCTTACTTGAAAATCAATTTTAAGTTCATTAAGTTTTTCAGCAATTATTTTTACATCGTTTTTTTCTATGTGAAACGATGTAATAATTTTTTTGGAATTAAAATCCATTATTCCTGCTCCGGCCGAGAAAATCAAATAATCAATCGGAAAATCAGGTTTAATAATCTTGTTAAAACTATATAGTGAGCGACCTGTTGCAATTATTCTGATTACTTTTTTCTGCTCAAGTAATTTTAAGCATTTATAATCTTTTTTTCCTACGGTTTGATTATTATTCAGTAACGTTCCGTCTAAATCAATAACAATTGCTTCAATTTTATTCATCAGGGAATTAAGTATGCCGTTCTATTTTTTTTATTATCATTTGCGCTAATTTTTCAGCTTCTTTTTCCGATTTACTTTCGGCATAAATTCTGATAATCGGTTCAGTGTTCGATTTTCTTAAATGCACCCAACCTTCTTTAAAATCAAGTTTAATACCGTCAATTGTATTGATTTCAACAGTTTTGTCAGTTTTAAAATCGTTTTTAATATTGTTTAAAATTGAATCTGTGTTTGTATCTTCTTGCAGTTCAATTTTGTTTTTAGAAATATAATAATCAGGATAATCTGCTCTTAATTCAGAACATTTTTTTCCTGAATTTGCTAAATGAGAAAGAAACAAAGCTACAGCAATTAAAGAATCTCTGCCGTAATGTATATCAGGAAGTATAACGCCGCCGTTTCCTTCGCCGCCGATAACAGCATTTACTTTTTTCATTTGCTCAACAACATTAACTTCTCCCACAGCAGACGTGTAATAATTACCCTTATATTTTCGTGTAATTTCACTTAAAGCCCGTGTTGATGATAAATTTGAAACTGTATTTCCCGTAGTTTTTGATAATACATAATCTGCAACAGCAACCAATGTATATTCCTCACCGAACATACTGCCGTTTTCATTTACTATTGCCAAACGATCAACATCCGGATCAACAACAAATCCGACATCAAAATTTCCATGTTTTAAAAATTCTGAAATTTCGATTAAATTTTCAGGTAAGGGTTCCGGATTATGGGCAAATTCACCGGTCGGTTCACAATTAATTTCAACAATATGTTTAACACCTAATTCATTTAATAAATACGGAATTGCCGTACCGCCTACAGAATTGACGGCATCAATAACAACTTTGAAATTTGCTTTTTTAATTGCTTCAATATCAACATATTTATTCTTGATTATTAATTCAACATGTTTTTTTAAATAATTTTTCTCAGATATTTTTCCTATAAAATCGATATCTGAAAATACAATTTTAGAAAATTCATTTTCAGCATAATTCAGTAATATTTCACCATCATTTGCTGACAAAAATTCGCCTTTTTCATTCAACAACTTTAATGCGTTCCATTGTTTGGGATTATGACTTGCCGTAATTATAATTCCGCCGTCTGCCGATTCTTCGGTAACAGCAATTTCAACCGTAGGAGTTGTTGCCTGTCCGATATTTACAACATCGGCTCCCATTGCCGTTAAAGTACCTGACACCACGTAATAAACTTGCTGTCCGGATATTCGAGCATCTCTGCCCACAACAATTTTAATTCGTGATTTATTTAGTTTTTTTCTTATAATATACACAAATGCGGCAGTATATTTTACAATATCAACCGGGGTTAAATTTTTTTCCGGCAAACCGCCTATGGTTCCTCTGATACCTGAAACTGATTTTATTAACATAAACAATTTTTTTACAAAAATATTAATTCAACAGAGAAAAAAGCGAAAAAACACAATATATTTGTCATAATTATTAAACAATGAGATATCTTACATTTATAATTTTTATAGTTTTTGCTATACCTGTTTCTTTTGGGCAAAATAATTTTTCTGACGACATCGGGAAGTCAATATTTGCAGATACATTTTTTCTTACAGAAGAAATGTCTGCATATTTAGATACTTCATTTTTAAACAGATATGAAGAAGAAATTGTAAAATATGAACAAGAAGATATTGAAAAAGGCATAGAGAA
The DNA here is from genome assembly GCA_020720665.1 of Acetofilamentum sp. Lineage (GTDB taxonomy): Bacteria > Bacteroidota > Bacteroidia > Bacteroidales > JAADGE01 > JAADGE01. The sequence goes on from DYOF01000071.1 coordinate 7,344, forward strand.
AGGACAGATTTTATTTTACGGAAGTTCAAGTTTCAGGAAATGGACGGATTTAAAAAAAGACATGTTTCCCTTACGAGTAATAAACAGAGGTTTCGGAGGTTCCACATTACCTGAAGCCGTATATTATTTCAATCGAATGGTAATACCCTATCAACCTGCTGCAATTGTTTTGTATGAAGGCGACAATGATATTTTAGCACCATTTTTAACCCCTGAGGTAATTCTTGAAACGTTTAAGCTATTCTTTGATTTATGTAAAAAATATCTCCCCGATACCAAAATATTTTTTGTCTCGATTAAACCATCCCCTTCTCGAATAGCCTATCACGAAAAAATGCGTTTAACAAACCAATTAATCAAAGAATTTTGCGAAACCGACAATCAATTATATTATATTGACATTACCGAAAAAATGTATAATTATGACGGAAGTATCAGAGAAGATATTTTTTTAAGTGATAAATTACATTTAAACCAAAAAGGTTATGAAATTTGGTCTGAAATAATCAGAAAATCACTTATTCGAATTAAAATTTAATTATTTTGAATAAAATCAATAGCATTTAAAGCTGCAATTGTTCCGTCTGATACAGCAGTTGTAATTTGTCTGATTTTCTTTTCTCTGCAATCACCTGCAACAAAAACACCCGGTATGTTTGTTTCTAAGCGTTCATCAGATATAATTTCACCGTATGTATTTAATTTTAAACTATTTTCAAAAGGCTTTGTTTGCGGAACATAGCCGATAAAAACGAAAACTCCGTCAATCGGCATTTCAATTTCGGTATTTGTCTTTAAATTTTTAATTTTAACTTTTTCAAGAGATTGGTTTCCGTAAAAACTGCTTAATGTTGAATTTAAAATAAAATGAATTTTTTCGTGATTTTGGGCAGCATCAATTGCAAATTGATGGGCTTGAAAATGGTCAAATTGATGCACAATTGTAATTTTACTTGCATACTGCGTTAAAGAAACCGCCTCTTCAAGTGCAGAATTACCTCCGCCGACAACAATAATTTCTTTATCTTGAAAAAAATCTCCGTCACAAGTTGCACAATATGAAACTCCTCTTCCGGTAAAATCTTTTTCACCTTCAACACCTAATTCTCTTGATTTTCCTCCGGTTGCAACAATTACGGCTTTGGCTTCAAATACGTCTTTATTATTAACGGTAATTGTTTTTAAATTTTCGTTAAATTTATAATCTGTAATTTTAATATTTGATTTAACTGTACATCCAAATTTTTCGGCTTGTTTTTGCATGGTTCTCGATAACATATACCCACTTACAGAATCAATCCCGGGATAATTGGCAATTTCATGTGTAAGAGACATTTGCCCTCCGATTACACCCTCGTTTAACACCAATGTTTTATTTTTAGCTCTTGACAAATATATTCCGGCAGTTAAACCGGCTGGTCCTCCGCCGATAATTATTACATCAAATTTTTCCATCGTTCAACTTTTTTTATAAAAAAGCACCTTAAAATGATAAGGTGCTGAATATTAAGATTTTTCTAAAATACAGAGTTCAAAATGTCTGTAATTTCTTCTCTTGATTGCAAACTGCTTGTTGCTTTAACAACTTTTCCGTTTTTATAATACACGGTAAACGGTAAGCCCATGAAACCTCTGCATTCCGGCAAATTTCTTATAACATGAGCCTCAGGATTATCAAATAACATATCATAAAACTTAATGTTTTTATAGTCGTTTCTCAAATCTTCCATGTCGGCATAAACCGGAACACACATCGGTCCCATTCGTCCGCAACAAATCATTACATTTTCATTTTCAGATATAATTTTTTTATACTCTGCCTCAGTTTTAACATGTTCTAAATTTGTATTTAATACCATTATTATTCGTTTAGTTATATATTTAGATATTCATATGCAAAATTATGGAAATATTCTGACTGAAAAAAAATTTCTTATTAATTGTAAAAAAATGTAAAATTGTATGAACCAATTTAAAAATTATGAAAATATATTGTGTAAATACTGATACAAATAAAAAATACAAATTTGGGACATCTTTGTCGGAAATACTTAATGACCTGCAAATAGCTGATAAATTGTCAATAGTGGGAGCCTTGGTAGATAATGAAACAAAAGAGCTGTCATACCGAATAATTCGACCGCATAATGTCAATTTTTTCGATATTCGTCATCCTGAAGGTATGCGAATGTATTTCAGGTCATTATATTTCGTATTAATGAAAGCGGTAAAAGAAATCTATCCTGATAAAGATGTGATGATTGAACATTCGGTTTCAAAAGGGTATTTTTGCCAAATCAGCAGAATAAACCTTAGCGGGAAATCAAACAAGGTAGATGAAATTAAACAAAAAATGGCGGAAATTATAAAAAAAGACATCCCCTTTACAAGACACGAAATTCTGAATGAAAAAGCTATTCGTATTTTTATTAAAAATAATTACACAGAAAAAGCACGTTTATTTAAACAAAGTCCGTCATTATATACCTGTGTATATAAACTCGGCGGATTGACCGATTATTTTTATGGTTACTTAGTTCCTTCCACAGGCTATTTAAAAGTATTTGATTTAATACAATTATATGACGGTATGCTTCTAAAAATACCAAATCCGTCAAACCCTGATAAAGTTCAAAAATTTGTTAAACAAGATAAGATGTTTGATATTTTAGAAGAGCATAAAAAATGGAGTGAAATATTAAATACCGCAAATGTAGGAAGGCTTAACGAACAAATTATTCAAGGAAATGCCGGTGAATTAATTAAAATTTCAGAAGCTTTGCACGAAAAGAAAATAGCTGAAATAGCTGATTTAATTAAAAACAGAAAAAAAATTAAACTGATATTAATTGCAGGACCATCGTCTTCCGGCAAAACCACTTTCTCAAAACGATTGGCAGTTCAATTGAAAGTTGCCGGTTTAAAACCGGTTCAAATTTCATTAGATAATTATTTCGTTGACCGAGAATTTACACCCCTTGATGAAAACGGCGAATATGATTTTGAATCAATAGATGCTATTGATTTAGTTACTTTTAATCAAAATATAAATGATTTACAAGCCGGAAAAACAATTGACATACCGAAATTCAGTTTTGAAACCGGTAAACGATTTTATGACGGAACTACGCTATCAGCCGATAATGATACCATATTGATTGCAGAGGGAATTCATGCTTTAAATCCTAAATTAACACAGAATATTGAAAACAAAATCAAATACAAAATTTATATTTCGGCTTTAACTCAAATAGGAATTGACGGACATAACAGAATTCCGACAACCGACAACCGACTGATTCGCAGAATAATAAGAGATTACAAATACAGAGGATACAGTGCTTATGACACCTTAAAGCGTTGGGAAAGTGTTCGAAGAGGTGAAGAAAAAAATATTTTTCCTTACCAAGAACATGCGGATATTATGTTTAATTCGGCATTATTGTATGAATTGGCAGTATTAAAAAAACACGCCGAACCGCTTTTAAAAGAAATTAAACAAATTGAAAAGGAATATGCCGAATCAACACGTTTATTAAAATTCTTCTCATATTTTAAAGATATTACGATTGAAGAAGAAATACCTCCGACATCAATTTTAAGAGAATTTTTAGGAAAAAGTACATTCCATTATTAAACAATGAAAATAATAGGCTTAACCGGAGGAATAGGGAGCGGAAAAACACTGATTTCCGAAATTTTTAAAAAATTAAATATTCCTGTTTATAATTCTGATATTGAAGCAAAACAGTTAATGAATCAAAATCATATTATTAAAGTAAAATTAATTGAGAAATTCGGAACAAATATCTATATAAAAGATGTCTTAAACCGAAAATTACTTTCGAGTATTATTTTTGAAAATAATAAATATTTAGAATATGTTAATTCTGTTGTACATCCGGAAGTTAAAAAGCATTTTTCGGAATGGGTAAACACAAAATGTTCTGACTATGTGATTAAAGAAACAGCAATTTTATTTGAAAGCGGTGCATATACAGATACCGATTTAATAATAACGGTTACCGCACCCGCAGAAATAAGAATAAACAGAGTAATGCAAAGAGACGATATAACAAGAAATGAAGTATTATTAAGAATGAAAAATCAAATATCAGATGAAGAACGAATTGAAAAATCCGATCTTACTATAATTAATGACGGAAAACAGCTGCTGTTACCTCAAATTATTAATATCCATCATAACATTTTAACTATATGAATTGAATTAACCTGAATTATTCAGATAATTCAGTAGTTATAAAGTTTTAAGCTTAGCTGACAATAATAAACATAGATAATTAACTTATTACATTATTGAATATCAGTCATTTAAACATTTGCCTGACGGTTGTGGTTAAAAGAACTCACAAGTGCGGAATTTTCATTACTCCTGACTTTGACAGCAAAATTTCGTAACCACTTGAATACAAACAA
>DYOF01000072.1 GCA_020720665.1 Acetofilamentum sp.
TAATATATTCAATTTCCTTTTGTTATCAAACCACAACATTGCAACCTTATTCACGTTAAAACCAGTGTTAAGTTAAGTGTGTTTTATCAGGTTAACACACCATAGCCGTCACATTCTTCTTAACATAACATTAGATTTCACATTATTATTACACCAAATTACTGCCATCAGTGATTTTCATTTTACGTAAGCCCTTTTCTCTGAACAACAGCCATGGCAATGACACACCGATAGCTAAACTTCCTAAAATAAACATCATATTTAAGGCATTGTGTATAATCATTAATATGGTTGAGATTTCATCTGTTAAATTATTGACCAATGCAATACGCATAATACCCAAAAGCGTTTTATATCCAAAATATCCGGGAATTAAACTGATAATAGAAGGAATAGAAATTACAAAAGGACTTGTATGTTTGTATTTTGCTATCGGAATACTAACAAAACCGACAAAAGACGCCGAATATAAAGAAGAAAAAATGATACCCGCTCCGTTTAATATAGCCACAAATTTAATAAAGCCGGTAATGGCTGCAATGATAAAAACAGATAAAATAATTCTTCGGGGAACATTGAAAATAAATGCAAAACCGGCTCCGGCAACACCTGACCAAATAAGCTTTTCAATAATTTGTATTTCAAATACCATATTATAAATATTGAATTTTAAAAATATACATAACAATAAATAATGCAAAAGCAATTGCCAAAACAAACAACAAAGCATTAACAAACCTAACAAAACCTGTAATTATGTAACCATCTGACATATCAGTAAATGCATTAATTAAAGGAACACCGGGAATGAGAAATAAAACTGATGTTGCAATTGCAATATTCGGGTCAACACCCGGTATAAAGTGTAAAATTGAACCTGCCGTCATACTCGAAACCAATGCCCCCGTAAAAGCACATAAATAAGGATTAAAACCCGATTTTTCAATAGTTTGTTTTACGTACAAGCCCAAAAACGTGGCAACAAAAACAACTGCCAAACTAATGTAATCGCCGTTAAAAATATTACAAAACCCGGCTCCTGCAAGACTAACCATAGTCAGCGTAACAATTCGAGGATATCTCCTCAAATTTTGTATTCTGATGATTTCTTGCTTTATTTTTTCAAAATCCCATTTTTCTTTTTCTGCTTTTAAGCCCGCTCTGCTTAATGCCGAGATAATGTCAAAATTTACAACATTATGCGGCAATCTTCTGACTTGAGTTGTTCTTTCTCCTGTATTTATATTCGTCAAACTTATAATAAATGCTTTATGATTAATAAACACCTGTGCATCAGTATTCATCAAAGAGGCAAATTTATTCAATATAAGTAAAATACGATTTGTATTGGCACCGGATGTCATCAGCATCGAACTGATTTTTAACAATTCATCAGCCATTTCATCTGTCAGATGTTTATTTTCGTCCATATATTATTTCATTAAATAAACTTGCAAAATTACATTTATTTTCTCAGAAAATAAATCGGATTTAGCTGTAAAATTATAAAAACTAAAACTGTTCGACCGGTGGCTCTGCCGAATAAGTGTTTTGCATATTTAAACGACCATACGTGTTGAAAATAAAAAAGGCAAGCATTTTTACAAACCGCTTGCCTTTTAAAGTGACCCCGAAGGGACTCGAACCCCTAACCCTCAGAGCCGAAATCTGATATTCTATCCAATTGAACTACGGAGCCAAACTTTTTGCAAAAGTAATAAACAATTCCGATTTAATTCAAACAAATTATTAAATGTTTCTAAAACAAGCTTATTTTTTCTATTTTTGCAAACTTTTTATAATGATATTCAAATCATGGAATACACGTTTTCTGAAATAGAGAAAAAACAGCAACAATTTTGGCAAGAAAATAAAATATATCAAGTTGATATTGACCATTCTAAACCCAAATTTTATGTCCTTGATATGTTTCCTTATCCTTCGGGTGCAGGTTTACACGTAGGTCATCCGCTTGGATATATTGCTTCTGACATATACAGTCGATTTAAACGATTAACGGGTTTTAATGTTCTGCATCCTATGGGTTTTGATGCATTCGGTCTGCCTGCCGAGCAATATGCCGTTCAAACCGGGCAACATCCTGCAATAACAACAGATATTAATATCAAACGATATAAAGAACAATTAGGGAAATTAGGATTCTCGTACGACCCGGAAAGAGAAATCCGAACTTCCGATCCTGATTATTATAAATGGACTCAATGGGCATTTCTTAAAATGTTTCTACATTGGTATGACAATTTATCTCAAAAAGCCCGACCGATTTCCGAACTGATTGTTGAATTTGAAAAAAACGGAAACACAAAAGTTAATGCCGCTTGTACCGAAACACCGTTATTTGAAGCCGCCGTTTGGAACGGAATGGAAGACAATGAAAAAGAAGCCGTATTAATGAATTATCGAATTGCATACAGAGCCGAAACTAAAGTAAATTGGTGCCCTGCATTAGGAACCGTTTTGGCTAATGATGAAGTTAAAGACGGTGTTTCTGAACGCGGCGGTCATCCGGTTATTCAAAAAGACATGATGCAGTGGCAATTAAGAGTAACTGCCTATGCGAAACGTTTATTAACCGGATTAAATGAACTGGATTGGTCTGATTCCTTAAAAGAAATGCAAAAAAATTGGATTGGACATTCAGAAGGTGCAGAGGTTTTTTTTCAAATTAAGAATTCTGAAACTAAAATTCAAGTTTTTACAACTCGTCCGGATACTATTTTTGGGGCAACATTTATGGTATTAGCACCGGAAAGCGAACTCACAGACAAAATCACTGAAATTGAACAAACCGAAGAAGTTGATAAATACGTAACTCGTGCAAAAAACAGAACTGAAAGAGAACGAATAGCTGATGCCGAAAACATAACCGGTGTTTTTACCGGATCTTATGCTATAAATCCGTTTACACAAAAAGAAATACCCATTTGGATTGCCGATTATGTTTTGAGCGGATACGGAACCGGTGCTATTATGGCTGTTCCCGCACACGACAGCAGAGACTATGCGTTTGCAAAACATTTCAATATCGAAATTATTCCGGTTGTTGAAGGAGGAGATATTTCAGAAACATCCTACGACGCAAAGAAAGGGAAAATGATTAATTCCGGAATTCTTAACGGCTTAGATGTTCACGATGCAGTTCTGAAAATAATTGATGAAATTGAAACCCAAAATTTAGGTCACAGAAAAGTAAATTACCGATTAAGAGATGCCATTTTCAGTCGTCAAAGATATTGGGGAGAGCCCTTTCCTGTTTATTATAAAGAGGATACGGCGATTCCGTTAAAAGAAGAGGAACTTCCGCTGACCCTGCCGGAAATTAACGATTATAAACCCACCGAAACGGGTGAACCGCCTCTCGGACGTGCAAGCGATTGGTTGTATAAGAATCAATATCCGTTTGAATTAAGTACAATGCCCGGATTTGCAGGCTCATCAGCCTACTACCTCCGTTTTATGGATTCTAAAAACAATCAGGAATTAGTATCAAAAACTGCAAACAATTACTGGCAAGACGTTGACCTGTATATCGGCGGAACAGAACATGCAGTCGGTCATTTAATTTACGCCCGATTTTGGAATAAATTTTTATACGATTTAGGGTATATTGTTAAAGACGAGCCGTTTAAAAAACTCGTTAATCAAGGAATGATTCAAGGTCGTTCAAATTTTGTGTATCGAATAAAAGACAGTAGTACGTTTGTAACTTACAATAAAAGAAATCAATTTGAATTCAGTGAGATACATACGGATGTTAATATTGTACATAACGACATCCTTGATATCGAAGCATTTAAACAATGGCGTCCGGAATTTTCTGATGCAGAATTTATTTTTGACGACGACGGAAAATATCATTGCGGGTATGCCGTTGAAAAAATGTCAAAATCAAAATATAATGTTGTAAACCCCGATGATATTATTGCCCGGTACGGTGCCGATACATTGAGGTTGTATGAAATGTTTTTAGGTCCGATTGAGCAATCAAAACCATGGGATACAAATGGTATTGAAGGCGTATATCGTTTTTTGAATAAATTTTGGCGTTTATTTTTTAATGAAAACGAAACAATTAATCTGACTGACGAAAAACCGTCAAAAGACGAACAAAAAATTATAAATACATTAATAAAAAAGGTCAGCGATGATATTGAAAAATTTTCTTTCAATACATCCGTAGCAGCATTTATGGTTTGTGCGAACGATTTATCTAAATTAAAATGCAATAAGCGAGAAATACTCGAAAAATTCTTAATTACTCTGTCCCCGTTTGCTCCGCATATTACAGAAGAATTATGGCAACTCGGCGGACATAACGACAGCATTTTCAACGAAGCATTTCCTGAACATAATGAATCGTTCTTAATTGAAACAACAATAACATATCCGGTAGCGTTTAACGGCAAAACAAAATTCACAGTTGAAGTTTCGGTTGATTTGAAAAACTCTGAAATAGAAAAAATTGTTTTATCGGACGAACGTACCAAAAGCCGATTAAACGGAGAAAATCCGAAGAAAATAATCGTTGTTCCCGGAAGAATGGTAAATATTGTAATATAAATTTTAAAAAATAGTTGTTTTAGAATTAAAAAGAGTTAAATTTGCAGCCCTTTACAAAAAGGGATTTTCTAATAATCTTATCTGTATAAATTTATATGAGACAACTAAAGATTACAAAATCAATCACCAACCGAGAAAGTGCATCACTTGACAAATATTTACAGGAAATCGGTCGTTACGACTTAATAAGTGTTGAAGAAGAAGTTGAGTTAGCACAACGAATAAGAAAAGGAGACCAGGCAGCAATTGAAAAATTAACAAGTGCAAATTTACGTTTTGTTGTATCAGTGGCTAAACAATATCAAAATCAGGGTTTGAGCTTACCTGACTTAATTAATGAAGGAAATTTAGGTTTAATAAAAGCTGCCGAAAAATTTGATGAAACCAGAGGTTTTAAATTTATTTCCTATGCCGTTTGGTGGATTCGTCAATCAATTATGCAAGCTATAAACGAGCAATCAAGAATTGTCAGACTTCCTTTAAATCAAGTCAGTTCTTTAAGTAAATACAGGAAAGCTGTTGCTGATTTTGAACAAGCACATCAAAGGAAGCCCTCAATTGAAGAATTATCAGTTATACTGGAAGTTTCTAAAGAAAAGGTAAAAGCAACCATGAAAGTTTCGGGCAGACATGTATCTGTAGATGCTCCTTTTCAAGAAGGAGAAGATAACAGTTTATTAGATGTTCTTTCTGATGATGACTCACCGATTGCTGATAAAGCATTAATTCATGAATCATTAAGAAAAGAAATTGAACGCGTTTTTGCAACTTTGGATGAACGCGAAAGTAAAATTTTACAACTTTCCTACGGAATAGGTGTTGAAGAAATGTCTTTGGAAGAAATAGGACAACAATTCGGCTTAACCAGAGAACGTGTTCGTCAAATCAGAGAAAAAGCAATTAAACGCTTGCGAACAACTTCGAGAAGCAATCCGTTAAAAAAATATTTAGGTTAGCATTAAAATAAAAAAAGTTGTCCTCTCAGACAACTTTTTTATTTTTGTATCTTCTGTAAAACAAACTTTTGATACTAAATTGTTACTTATTTTCACAAAATAAATTCCGGCTTTTAATTCGCCTAAATCAATTTTATTATAATCTGTAAATGAAATATTGCTCATTTTTTTTCCCGTAATATCACTGACAGAAATCGTAATTTCCGTATTACCGAATACTTCTCCTGAGTTTCGCAATTTCAAAAAAAGCTCTGAAACCCTTAATTTATGGGGTGTAGTTTTGCAAAATGGGTGTCACGTGTTATATTTGTAGATGTTTTTACAAAAAAAAAGAATAAGTCGGGCAGTATTTCTGTTCAAATCATTTCAAAATCGGGCAGAAAATATAGAGTTGTCAAATCAATCGATAGCGGAAAGTCGGAGCAAGAAATTCAAAAATTATGTTTTTTGGGCAAACAAGAAATTGAACGATTGAGTTTTCAACCCAAAATATTAATATCTGAATCAGATACCATTGTCGAAAACATATTTGAAACTCTGAACAATGCAAGTATTAGTAAACGTCAATATATAACATACTCAAATAATAAATTATTTTTGTTAGCTTTGTTGAAAAAACAATGGAAACAGACATTATCATTAAAACACGAATAGAAATTGTTTTGCCGATGTTGAACGAACGGCAAAAAAGAGTATATTTAGCGGCAGAGGCCAAAAGCCTCGGTTGGGGTTGAAAGTCCTAAATTGCCGGATTGTCTTCGGTAACACGAAAAACAATTGCCAAAGGAGTATCCGAATTTAAGTCTGAAAGGAGTACAAAAAACAAAACTCGTATCCGTAATAAAGGCGGCGGTCGCAAAAATTTATTGAGCAGCAACCTGATATTCTGCAATCCATTGAAAATATTGTTTCGCCGCACACCATGGGCAACCCTATGAATCCATTGAAACGGACAAGCAAAAGCATCAGGAAAATAACAGCGGAACTTAAAAAATCGGACTTCAATGTTTGCCATGAAGTTGTTCGTCAATGCCTTGTAGAACTTGGATATAGCCTTCAATCGAATAAGAAAACCAAAGAAGGCGGAAATTCGCGATTGGTGGGAGAACGAAGGTTGTAAGTTATACAAGTTATCGACCCGCCTGTATATCAACGCCTAAGGAGGCGGCAGCAACGGTTCGCAAAATCATTTGTGGAAAAAGGAACTGCAACAATTGAGCAACGACACCGGCTTGGATATTTATGTCAGTCATTTTCCGCCGGGAACAAGTAAGCGGAATAAAACAGAACACCGTCTTTTTTCGTATATATCTAAGAATTGGAGAGCAAAACCATTAACATCTTTATCTGTGATTATCAATCTGATTGGTGCAACAACAACAAACTCGGGACTGACAATAAAGGCAGTTTTTGACCAAAAAAAATACGAAACAGGAATAAAAGTTACAGAAGAAGAAAAACAAAACATGAATATTGCCGGAAATAATTTTCACGGCGAATGGAATTATATTATTTCGCCTAATTTGTGAATATTATTTATTGACAAATGCTTAATTATTAAATTTGAAACACCCATGATAATCAAGTTTAACACACAAGGACATGACTAAACAAATCACCTTACATAATTGCGTAGAGTTTTCAGGTGTTCCTATCTGCGGGAAAAAACAAGTTTTATAAATAAGTATATGCATTCAATTTGCAGATTATTAATTAATTATGAATTTTTAGACAGATGAAAAGATTAAACACCATTATTGTCATTTGTCTTTTAGCAGCCTTAAATTCTTGCACTATCGCCCAAGAATTACCTGAACTTGATGATTACATATCAAATTTTAATTACGAAACTCGAAGTGATATGCGAGTAAACAGTAATGAACTTATTGAATTATTAGAAATAAAAAAAGCAATTCTTCTCGATATAAGGTTTGACGAGGAATATAATTCATGGAATTTCCCCTTTGCCATGCACATTGCACTGCCGGATTTACCTGAAAATTTGAAAAAATTAGACAAAAACAAACTTTACATTACAGCTTGTCCTCACAACGATAGAGCCATCATTGCCATGATTTACCTGACTAATAAAGGTTATAAAGTAAAATATTTGTCAGACGGATTATTGAGTCTGGCCGACTATTTAAGAGGAAACAATGCATATAATTTCATGCAAAAATAACTCATTCTAAATTATTAAAATGGAACACAATCATTCACACGCACCAAAACTTACAAGTATTAACCGAGCTTTCATAATCGGAATTACAATAAATCTTTTATATGTGATTATAGAATTCGGTGCCGGTATGTATTACAATTCTTTGTCCCTCATTTCCGATGCCGGACATAATTTGAGTGACGTAGCAGCATTGGCACTTGCTTTACTTGCGTTCAGATTGGCAAAAGCCAAAGCAAACGACAAATTTACTTACGGTTACAGAAAATCAACCATTTTAGTTTCGCTTATAAATTCGGTGGTTTTGTTTATTGTAATCGGCGGAATTTTGCGTGAAAGTATTGAGAGAATGAATAATCCGGTTGAAATTCAAGGTTTTTCCATTTCAATAATAGCTACAATCGGAATTGTAATTAATGCAGTTTCCGCATTCCTGTTTTTCAAAGATAAAGACAGCGATATGAACATAAAGGGTGCATATTTACATTTAATGGCAGATGCAGCAGTTTCATTGGGCGTGGTAATTTCCGGTATTTTAATTTCAACTTTTCAGATTTATTGGCTCGATTTAGTAATGAGTTTGATAATTGTTATTGTAATTTTTTTCTCAACTTGGAGTTTGTTCAAAGACAGTTTATTCCTAACACTCGACGGCGTTCCGAAAGGAATAAATTTAGATGAAGTAATTGAAGAAATAAAAGAAATTGAAGAAGTTACAGACGTTCACCATATACATGTTTGGGCTATGAGCACAAGTCAAAATGCTTTAACTGCCCATGTTATTATTAAGCAGGAAAATTTTTCCGATTGGGAAAATATCAAAAAACAAATTAAACACGAATTAGAACACCTTAATATTCAACACGCAACTTTGGAATTTGAAAATGAAAACGAAAACTGCGAAGATGCTGATAAAAAGAATTTAATATGAACCCACAAAAAATAATTTTAGCAGCAACTTTAATTTTAAATTTTAAGTTAACAACGGTTGCACAAAATAATTTACCCAAGTGGAACGGGTACATTCAAAATCGTTATGCAAACGATTTTGACGAAATTTCTGAATTTTCTGTTCGCCGTGCAAAACTTTGGATATACGGCGATGTGCCGATGTTGCATTTCATTTCTTACAAAATTCAAGTAATTTACCGCTCGTTCAAAGACGAAAGTTTAATGTTGCAAGATGCTTTTGCAGATATTAAAATGGAAAATTACGGTAAAATTCGTATCGGCAGGTTTGTTCCTGATTTTATGCTGCAACATATGCAACCCGATTATGAAATGCCTGTTTTGGAACGTGCTTATGTTGTCAACGGCTTTACACACAACGAAAAACAAATGGCTCGACAAATGGGCATTAATTATATTTTCGATAACGACACTTTGCCTTTGCATTTTTGTTTTGGAATATTTAATGCAAATGTTGATAAACCGGCACACAGTAAAGACAACAACTTGCTTTATACTTCTCGCATTGCATATAAAATAATTAATCAGGAAAATATATGGTGGAATGTCGGAAGTTCCGTATCGTTCCGAAAATTAAATAATTCAACACTAACAACGATTTGAACCCTGTTACAAACAATAATTGGTGGTTTGGTGCGGGCTTCAATTTTTATTTCACAAAAAACACAAAAATATTGACCGATTTTAAAGCCCGGAAATCGGAAACAACATACAACTATTTGGACGAAAAACAATTACAAATATTTTTTAACTAAAAATCTAAAGATTATGGAAACTATTAAAAAAAAATGGATTTTGAATTTTTTGGAACCGGTAAGCATAAAATTAATCCGGATAAATTTTTAGAACAGAGCGGAGCTATTTTTTTAGATGTAAGAGCCGCAGAAGAAACTAAAACCATTAACTTCGATTTTACCATTTTTGGCATACAGGCAATAAATGTTCCGTTAAACGAGCTGGGTGAAAGATTTTACGAGCTACCGAAAGATGTTTTAATAGGCACTTTCTGTTCCGGCGGCACACGTTCTGCTATTGCTTAGGCATTCCTGCTTTCCAAAGGATACGATAAGGTTAAATGGATAGATGCAGGGAACGAACAACATACAGCCCTGTTAAAACCCGGTCTTATATATACAAAAGATACTGTTAAAAAAAGTGTGTAAATTCTTGGATTTTACACACTTTTTTTAACACTACCCGGTATCCATTTTTTTTATTTATTGCTGTAAGCAATTTGTAATAAGTGCGAAATGAAAAAAGAGATTTCTTTTTGAAGAAATCTCTTTTTATTTTTCTCGAATGTTTTTCTATTTTTGATACACACCGAAAAACCAATATAATCCGGCTGCTATTGCAATTCCTGCTAAAACAGCTAAGGTTATTTTTATCCAACTCCAAGGTCTTTCACCTTGTACTTCACCGGTTCTTGCATTAATCATAAAGCGATACACCTTATTGTTATACTTATAAGCACTTAACCAAATGGGCAATAAGATATGCTTAAACGTTGTGCTGTAATAATGCGTATTCATTGATGATATTTGCTGGTGGTCTCCGCCGATATCTCTTCTGATATCCGTTCTGATAACAGGTTCCATTTTTTCTTTAGCCAAAGAAAATCCGTCGGGTAAACCTACGTGATAGGTTTCAGATTTAAAGCCTGCCAAATATTTGGTGTCGTAAGGAACTAAATTTTCTAAATCCCAAGGTTCCAATCGGTCAACATATTTTCTGGGTAAAGTATCACTTGCCGGAACCATAACATCATCAAAAAAGCGAGCAACGCGTCCGCTGACATAGGTCCACCGTGTTTTTGTAACCGTTCGTGTTTTTGTTTGTCCGCCTTCATTATAGGTTTCGGTTGTTTGATAGTTATCACCTCTTTGTCCGGAATAGTCTGTTTTTGTATCTGAGTCATAGGTCCAATAGGGTGTATAAATTCCGGCAAGATCTTCGGTTTGGCGAGCCTGTTTTTTTAAATTATTCGGGGCAAACCATAATTTACGCAACCAATTCTTATACAAATTATTACCTTCAACTTTTCCTACTTTAAACGGTAACATAGATTTTGGAGCAATTACTTGTGATGTATGTGCCTCTTTTGATACTAAGGGACTTCCGCAAAAATCGCATTCGGAAGAAACAACATTCGGGTCAAAAGTTGTTTCAGCACCGCAACCGTCACATTTAACAGTGGTTATTTCAATTTTAGGAGCAGTATCAACCTGTCCGTTAATATAAGCCTCAAAATCAATTTCCTGAATTGACTCGGCTCGGGCTGTTTCATCAATTTCAATTTCATTTAATGCTCCGCAAAATTGGCATTTCAAACTATCTGTTCCGGGTTCAAAACTTAACTTTGCGCCGCAATTTTTACATATAATTTCATATTGTTTACTTTCACTTACATTTTTATTTTCCATATTATTTTTTTTAGCTTAAAAAAACGATGTTTCTGAATGTATTATAAATCTTAAAATTAACCATAATAAAACCGGTATAGTCATATTAATTAATTTCTTTTTTTGAATATGTTTAATTTGCGGTATTAAAATAAATACGATTGATATAAAAAAAATATACGGCATTTCTATTGCCGGATTTAATACGTTTGCTTTTTTAACAACAAATAAATCAACGGTTTCCTGACTGACTATAAACGGCATAAAAATAGCAAAGACCAAAGATATAAAAAAAAGAAAATAAAGAAAACCGATTAATAATTTTATGAAATATTGTTTTTTTTGTTTTATTGAAAAAAAAATCAGAAACGGAACAGTAATTAATAAAATTGTTATTATTCTACATGCAATTAAATTATGCCAACCGGCTTGCAAAAATGAATATTTAAAATAAATGATAATTTGAATCAATTCATGAAACAATACTAAGATAATAAACACTATCAGTTGTTTTTTAGACATTTATAAGTCAATTAATTCGATTATTACATTTAACTGATATACTAATTGATAATAGTTTCATCTGTCTAAAAATCTATAATTAATTA
>DYOF01000073.1 GCA_020720665.1 Acetofilamentum sp.
ATGCAGATTTATAAAGGTGTTCCTATCTGCGGGGAAAAACAAGTATAATAAATAATATTAAACATTCAATTTGCAGATTATTAATTAATTACATATTTTTAGACAGATGAAACTTTTTTTTATCAGTATTACTGCAGTTTTTATATTATTTATTCAATCATGCAAGATGAAAGAAACTGATAAACAAAACACTAATTACCCTTTAATTGCAAGCATTGAGGGTTTAACAAGTATTGAAAATACAGATACACTTATTGCACGAGGTCGATTGCTTAAAACAGATACGACAGAAAACGGCAAAGTTAATATGAGCCGTTTTTTTGATTATGAAATGATTTTTGATGATAATACCGGAATTCCTGTTTTAAAAGAAGTTAAAATTGATGAAAAATATATCGGAAAATTAATTGAAATCACGTGTATTGTCAGGTTTCAACCCGTTCACCAGAAACCTTGTCCTCCTTTTTGTCAAAATACGACTCCTTTTTATCAGATAATTCAAATATTAAATTTCAAAATTAAATTTTAAACCTGCCTTTATACACAAACCCGGCATTTTAATATTTCCGAATTCAAAATATTCTGTATTTAATAAGTTATTTACTTCTGTAAACAGTTCATAATTATTGTGTTTCCACATAAGTTTTAAATCAATCAGTGAAATCGGATTGTATTCTTGTTCCCCTGTATATGTTTTTAAAACAGAATCATAAGCAGAATATGTTCCGGCTCGATTTTCATATCTGAATTGCCATGAAGCCGTTAAGTTTTTTAATATTTGATGATTAAAACCAAAAACTATTTTATGTTTCAGGTAGTCAAGTGCATATTTTGATTGATAATCACTTTCTTTTTTATCAATAGTTGTAAAAGCATACGAAATATTCAGCTTTTTTAAGATTGAATGATTCGCAAAATTATATTTAGCCGAAATATTTGTTCCGAAAGTATTTAATTCGGTAATGTTCATCGGTTGCCATTTCAATGTGTCGGAAAGTCTTACCCGGTCTATTGTATTTGTGCCCTTCCTTTTAAAAATTGTAAGTTCGGAAAATAAACCGGAATGATTGAATTTAATACCTGTTTCATATGTTAATGCTTGTTCGGGTAACAGTTCCGGATTACCGATATTGGTAGGACCTTGGTAATACAAATCTGTATATGTGGGAATACGTATTGCTTGATTAACTGATGTGAAAAATTTAAAATGTTCAGAAAATTCGTAACTGAAATCAGTTCCTGCTGAATAATTCCAATTAAATTGATTGTTATAATTTGCCGAAAAACCACCCGCAATTAATAGGTTTCTAAATTTGTAAATATGTTCAAAATAGAAGTTTAGATTAAACCTGTTCGCCTCTTTTGTGTATTCGCCGTAGGGTTCAAACGGGACATCAACGGGCTTGTCTGATAATTCACCTAAAACATTACTTTGAATAAAACTGTGTTGATATTCAGTTCCCAATGCAGATTTTCCGACAATTGTTTTAAAATCGAGTTTTAGTTCTGATGCAATTATGTTTGTTTTGTGGTAATTGTGCCCTTTATAAAATAAGGGTGCAGTGTCGTTTTCGAAAATAAAATATTCACCAACACGCTGATATTTGTCTTCTCTGAATAATTCAAAGCGATCTTGATGTCTTCGCCAGTAAAATGAGTTTAAAAAAGTGTATTTTTTTCCGTGTTTAGTTGTTTTGAATGCGGCAAAAATTGTTTTGGTGTTTTCAAATTGCCAAGGATAGGCAGGAGTGTAAAAACTGTTAGCTCCGAATGATTTTTCAGAATATCCGGATTGAAAAGTAAAGTCAGCAACTTTTGTTTTCATTGCTGTTTCGTAAAATAGGTTCAGTTTATTAAAATCTGTATTGTTTACTATATCATCTGTTAAATAACCCTCGCTTGTTTTTTCTGAAACAGATAAATAGTTTTGCCAATTTTTATGGGCGTAGGAGAGGTTAGCTGTTCCTCCGAAATATTTATGTTGCCCGGCAATTAAAGTTATTTCTGCTTTATTATTTGTTTCTGATTCGGTAATAAAATTTATAGCTCCGCTGTATGCGTTTATTCCAAAAAGTCTGTTTCCGGGACCTTGTATGATTTCAATTTGTTTGATGCTTTCAATATCAATCGGTAAATTTAAATTGTGATGTCCCGTTTGAACATCATTCATTTTAAATCCGTTCAGCAAAATTAAAGTTTGTTCGTAATTTCCGCCCCTGATACTTATATCGGCTTGAATACCTTCACTTCCTCTTTGTCTTACATCCGCATTGCAAACATATTCAATTAAATCCTGCAAACTGTTAGCGGGGAGTTCTTCAATTTCTTTTTTTTCAATAATATATATAACTCTTGCATTTTCAGATGATGATATAGGAACGCGGGACGAATATATCTCAATATCATCAATTTGAATTGTATCGGTTTGAGCATTAACAGTGAAAACAGAACTTAAAAAATATGACAAAGGTAATAGTGCAATTCTGATAATTTTACCTATTGAATTAAAAACACTCCAAGGTTTGTTGTTCCATTGTTTGAAATTCATAGTTTTTTTTGAATAAATCTTTTTTTTGTACATTTTAATCTATTTTTGATTATTAAATAAACTGCAAAATTAGATTTAAAAACCAATTTATGAATTATAAACATATTATATGGGATTATAACGGAACATTACTAAATGATGTGAGCTTATGTGTTGAAGTTATTAACGGCATGTTAAGTCAAAGAAATTTAGAAACGGTAAGTGTTCAAAAATACAGAGAATTGTTTGATTTTCCTGTAAAAGATTATTACGAAAAAGCCGGGTTTGATTTTGAAAAAGAATCGTTTGAAAATGTCGGAACAGAGTTTATTGTTGAATATGATAAGCATCAAAATAAAACAGAACTTCATTCGGGGACTTTGGAATTGTTAGAAGAAATTAAAGCTGCGGGTATAAGTCAATCTATTCTCTCGGCCAGAAAAGAAGAGCAGTTAATAAAAGAATTAAAACAGCTTAATGTATTTGATTTTTTTGAGGAAGTTGTCGGTTTAAATGATCATTATGCCGGAGGGAAAATTGAAAGAGGTATTTATTTAATGACAAAACTAAATTTAGCTAATCACGAACTATTGTTAATCGGTGATACGAAACACGATGCCGAAGTTGCAAAAACTATAGGAATTGATTGTGTTTTAATATCTCACGGGCATCATACATCTGAGAAATTGCAATCATGCGGGTTTGAAATTTTTGAAAATATAGACAGTTTATATCAGTACATACTTAAAAAATAAGTCCGATGTTTTATTCATCGGACTTTTAATTTTTACATGTAATCGGTTGTTATTTTTAAGCCTTTTTCTTCTAATTCGGCCATAATTCTTTTAATTAACTCTACCTTTTTATTATGAGGTAAAAATGCCGATTTAAAACCGTTTAAAATTAAATATTTTATTTCGGGTGCAGTAAAACCGAATTCTTTAACAGCCAACCAATATTCATCGGTTAAAGTTGTTCCTGAAATTAAACGGTTATCGGTATTTAAAGTTACCCTTAATCCGTAATTAAAATAGAATTTTACCGGATGGCTTTGTAAATCTTTCACCGCTTTGGTCTGAACGTTTGAAGTAATACACATTTCCAGAGGAATTCTGTGGTCATTAATATAGTTCAATAAATCACCGTCTTCTCTTAAACGTGTTCCGTGGCCGATTCTGTTAGCACTGATGTAATGAATTGCTTGATGAATGGATTCGGGTCCGTATGCTTCACCGGCATGAACCGTTGTATTAATATTATTGTTAATAATCAGGTAAAATGCTTCTTTATGGTCTTTTGCAGGAAAATTTTCTTCTGCTCCGGCTAAGTCAAAACCAACAACCCCTGAATTTTTATATGCAACAGATAATTCAGCTAAGATTAATGATTTATCGGGTGAAAAATGTCGTAAACCGCTTACAATAATACCTATTATGATATTAAAATCTTTTTCTGCCTGTTCTTTTCCTTTTACAACGGCATCAATTACTCCGGTTAGAGTTAAACCGGCTTTTAAGTGTAATAAGGGTGAAAATCTGATTTCTAAATATCTTACATTTTCGGAAGCGGCATCTTCAGCCAATTCATAAGTTGCTCTTCGTAAAGATTCTGCTGTTTGCATAACTGATGTGGTGATATCAAATGCTCTTAGGTATTCAACCAAACTTTCACACCACGGTCCTGCTACTAATAATTTTTCGAGTTTCTTTGGATCCGTTTCGGGTAATTTTACATTTTGTTGTTTTGCAAGGTCAATAATGGTTTGAACTCTCATGGATCCGTCTAAATGGCAGTGCAATTCAGCTTTAGGAAGACTGTGAATAAATTCTTTTGTTAATTTTATCATGTTAAATATATTTTTTATAAAGTAGTTATTAAAAAAATCTCAGCAGTATAATTTAACTGTTGAGATGGTTTAAGTATATTTAACCTACAAAAGTATAAAAAATATTTTACCTGACAAAAATTAATTTGTTTTTTGAAGATAATTCTGCATTGTAAAAATAATTTTCTTCGTTAAAACGAATCAAATCTTCGGGTTTATTTATTTGGTTTTTAATAATAAAATTACTCATTAACCCTCTTGCTTTTTTAGCAAATATACTTATGGTTTTATATTTACCGTTTTTAAATTCTTTGAAAACAGGTGTAATAACTTCTGCTTTTAAATATTTCAAATTTACCGATTTAAAATATTCATCAGATGCTAAATTAATTAAAACAGTGTCATTTTGGTCTGTAAGGTGTTGATTTATTCGTTCGGTAATTTTATTATCCCAGAATTGATAGAGATTATTTCCTTTATCAGTTTTTAATTTTGTACTCATTTCAAGTCGGTAGGGTAGTATTATATCCAGCGGCTTGATTATTCCGTATAAACCGGACAATATTCGAAGATGTTTTTGGGCAAATTCAATTTCTTTTTCATTAAATGTTTCTGCTTTTAATCCTAAATATACATCACCGTGAAACATATATAAGGCTGTTCCTTTTTGGTCAGAATTAAAAGGATAAGACCAATTTATATAGCGTTCATAATTTAATTCTCCCAGTTTAGGACTTATTTTCATTAATGAAGATAAATCTTTCGGCTTATAGTTCTTTAAAATAGTTACTAAAGTTTTGCTCTCTTTAACAAATTCTATATCTGAACTTTTAGGATAAAGAATCATCTTTTTACTTAAATTCTTTGCAGGCGAAATTAAAATCAGCATTGTTTTATTTTTAAAAGAACAAAGCTACATGATTTTTTTAAATCTGTAAAATACATAAAATAAAAAACGAGACAAATAACCGTATTTTTTTTCTGAGAATATAAATAAGAAATTTTTCATTATTATTGCTGTTATTCAAAACAAAAATGATACATAGAAACCAAATTGATTTTAACGGCAATTTTATTCCTATTGAAGATGCTGATTTTTCCTATAATAACAGAGCATTCTTATACGGCGATTCAATTTTTGAAACCATTCGGGTAAATGACAGGCACATTCTTTTTTTTGAAGAACATTTGAATCGCTTGGTTGCCGGTATGAGAATTTTGAAGTATGAAATTCCGGAAATTTTTTTGAGTTCACGCAAACAGTTAGAAAATGAAATTACTTCACTTTTAAACAGAAATAAAATCTTTAATTCATCACGTGTCAGAATTACCGTTTTCAGAAAAAGCGGCGGTTTTTTCACACCGATAACTAACAGTGTTGATTATGTTATTACGGCAAACCAATTGAATGAAAAAAAGTTTTATTTGAATGATAAGGGATTAATTATCGGTATTTATGATGAAGTAAAAAAGCCGATAAATTTATTTTCTTCTTATAAAACGGCAAATTCATTAATTTATATTCTTGCAGGAATTTTTAAAAACTTGAATAAATATGATGATTGTTTAATTTTAAATGAAAAAGGGCATCTTATTGAAGCTGTTTCATCAAATATTTTTATCGTAAAAAACGGTGTGCTATATACCCCGCCCATTACAGAAGCTTGCATTGACGGAATAATGCGGAAACAAGTAATAAACATCGCAAAAAAAAATGAAATTAGTTTTGCAGAACAGCCTCTGTTTGTTGATGATTTATTAAAAGCTGACGAAGTGTTTCTGACTAATTCAATTTCCGGAATTCAGTGGGCGGCGGCATATAAAAATAAGAGATACTTTAAAAAAATATCAGAATTCTTATTGAGGAAAGTGAATGAAAGTGTCGCTTAGTTTAAGTTAGGATTTTCAGGAAAATATTGCCAAATTTTATATGGTTTTCCTAATTTAGACACTGCTTTTGACCAAATTTCCGTATCATAATTCATAATTGTATCAACTTCAATATCCGAAACAAGCCAAAAATCTTTTTTAATTTCGTTTAAAAGTTGTTCCTTGTCCCAACCTGAATATCCAATAAAAAAACGTATCTTTTTATCATCTATAGCTTTTTCTTCAATTAAAGTTTGTAATATTTTAAAATCACCTCCCCAATATAAATTATCTTTTATTTTAATACTTCCGGGAATTTTTTTTCCGTAGGTATGAATAAAATATATATTTCCGTTTTCAACCGGACCGCCGATTGAAACTTTTATGTCAAATTTTCCGAATTTGTCTGACAATTCCGACATGTTTTTTTTAATCGGCTTATTCAATATGAACCCGACTGTTCCTTTTTCATTGTGTTCAACTAATAAAATAACCGAGCGGTTAAATATGCCGTCCGGAGAAAAAGGTTCTGAAACAAGTATTAAACCTTGTTTAGGAGCCACATTATTATGTTTTATTTTAAATAGGTCAGAATTAAAATTCATGTTAATAAAAATTATTCAAAAATTATAGTACAATTCAAATACCGTTTTGTTTTTTTTTAGAGAAAAATAAAATAATTTTTACTTTTGTAAGTTATGAACAAATTATTAAATAAACAAATGAAGCTTAAAATTTTCATAATAACTGTTTTTTCACTTTCAATAGTATTTTCATCCTGTAATAAAAGAATCAGGTATATCTATGAAAGGGATCAACCGGCAGATACTGTATATACGTATAAAGTAAAATCGGAGCCTTACAGGCTGAAACCTAACGATGTATTACATATAAATATTCTTACAACGGATGAAAATGTCAATAAATTATTTCAATTGGATAATTCAGAAAAAAATAGTAATTCGAGAAATTCCGGCGGCGGTGAATTTTATTTAACCGGTTTTACGGTTAATGATACCGGCTATGTTCAAGTACCCATTCTCGGAAATATATATGCCGAAGATAAAACTGTTGCTGATTTTCGTTCAGATGTAACTGCTAAAACCCACCAATTTTTAAACAATGCAATTGTAAATGTAAAACTTGTCAGTTTTAAAGTTTCCTTTTTGGGGGAAGTTACAAATCAAGGACCGATTCTTATTTATCAGGATAATATTGATATTTTACAAGGCATTTCAAGAGCCGGCGGAATAACCGATTACGGAAACATGACGAATGTAACTGTTGTCAGACAAGAAGAAGATAAACGATTGGTTTATAAATTGGATTTAACCCAAAGAGAGATTTTAAACTCAAATAAGTTTTATTTATACCCCGATGATATTGTTATTGTAGAACCGATAAAAGCAAAAGTGGCGCAATTAAATTTGAGAGATTATTTCTTTTTCTTTTCGACTTTTTCGTCAGCTATTTCAACAACAGTTATTGTTTTAAATGTTTTTCAAAAGAAATAATATTCTAATATTTAATGATTTATACAAATAATGGAAGAAAAATTTGATAAAAATGAAAGTTCATCGCAAGGAATAGAATTAAAAAAATATTTTTTTAAAATTGTTTCATATTGGTATTTATTTGTTATTTCTGTCGTTTTATCTTTTTTTATAGCCCGATGGATAAATAATCATGCAATTCCTACATACGGCTTATACGCAACGGTAATGTTAAAAGAAGAAAGTAATGAAGATGAAGTTGCCGGTGGCTTAACTTTATTTAATAAAAGAAAAAATATTGATACTCAAATAGGTATATTGAAATCTTTTTCGCTGAGTGAAGAAGCTGTTAAAGAACTTGAATTTCAAACAGAATACTATAGAGATGAACGATTTCGTGATAATTATGAAATCTATAACAATTCACCGTTCGTTGTAAATTATGATACAACACACAAGCAGCATTTATGGGTTCCCGTATATGTTGAATTTATTTCTGACAAACAAATAAAAATTTCCATTGAAAATTTTAGAACTGAAAAAATTATAAAAATTGGCGAACAATTTACTTATAACGATTTTAGTTTTAACATCACTTTAAGAGACAGCACGACACTTGATCCCCAAATTATCGGAAATAAATACTTATTTATAAAAAAATCAGTAACCGCTATTGTGAATAATTATTTAGGTCGCGTTGAAATAGAGGTCAGTCCTGAAAGAAGTTCAATTTTATGGCTGTGGTTAGTCGGTTCCGTTCCCGAAAAAGATGCCGATTATTTGAATAAGCTCACTGAATTGTATATCAGAAAAGGATTAGAAGAAAAAAACCAAAAAGCCGGCAGTATTATCAAATTTATTGATCAGCAATTAGAAGGAGTTTCAGATTCACTTCAAAAAACTGAAAACAGCATGCAGTTGTTTAAACAAGAAAATAAGACTATAGATATCAGTAATGAAGGCATGATTTTGTTATCCAGATTAACCGAATTGCAAAAATATAATCAAGATCAGCAAAAAAAATTAGCCTATTATACTTATTTGCAAAATCAAATAGCTTCTGAAAAAAAAGTAGGTTCATTAACAGCACCTTCAGTAATGAATATTAATGACCCTGTTTTACTCGGCTATTTAGAAAAATTGTCTGAAATAGGCACTGAAAGAGATGTGTTAGATTTCAGTGTCAGAACGGATATTCCTATTTCTGAAAAGTTAGATTTACAAATTCAAAAAATACAAAATCAAATACTGATACACGCCAAAAAAAATATTGAAGTTACAGAAGCAGATATTGAAGAAATAAAAAGGAATATTGCAAAAGTTAACAGTGATATCAACAGATTGCCTGTTTCAGAAAGAAAAATCGTTAATATAGAGAGAAAGTTTAATATTAATGATGAAATTTATACACTATTATTAAAAAGAAGAACAGAAGCGGCAATAACACAAGCATCCAATAAAGCGGATACAAAAATGTTGGATGCCGCAAATCCTGAAACAGCAGTTAAGAAAACACCCGATGAAGGTGCAAATAAAAGGAAAGGAATTATTTTCGGATTCTTAATCCCGATTTTGATTTTGGTGCTGATTGAATTTTTCAACAATAAAATAAAAGACAAAAATGATATCGAAAGCAGAACAAAAATACCCGTTTACGGTACTATAGGTAAAAATAAGCATCGGTCAAATTTACCGGTAATTGCTCATCCCAAGTCTCCTATTTCTGAATCATTTAGGGCTATCAGAACAAATTTGCAATACATCTTAAAAAGTAAGCAAAACAAAATTATAGCAGTAACATCATCAGTCGGCGGAGAAGGGAAATCTTTTATTTCTACTAATTTAGCTGCAGTAATAGCCATATCTGACAAAAAAACTTTATTAGTGGGTTTAGACTTAAGAAAACCCAAATTGCACGAAATGTTTAATTTTTCGAATGAAAAAGGAATCAGTAATTATTTAGTTGAATATGCAGAATATGAAGATATTATCAAACAAACCGATGTTCCGAATTTATTTATTGCCCTTTCAGGAATGATTCCTCCTAACCCCGCAGAATTAATAGAATCAGAACGGATGAGAATCTTTTTCGAAAGAGCTGCCGAAGAGTTTGATTATATTGTTGTAGATACACCTCCTATTGCAGTTGTAACCGATGCTTTATTGTTAAATGAAATTGCAGATGTCTATCTTTATCTTATGAGACAAAATTATTCATCAAAAAATGTAATAAAATTAGTTGAAGATGTCAAAAAAGATAATAATTTAAAAAACTTAGGAATTATTTTAAATGAGGTTCAAGTGTCAAGCGGTTACG
This sequence comes from Acetofilamentum sp., assembly GCA_020720665.1. GTDB lineage: Bacteria > Bacteroidota > Bacteroidia > Bacteroidales > JAADGE01 > JAADGE01. The sequence continues at coordinate 10,032 of DYOF01000073.1, forward strand.
GTTATAGCTACGGTTACGGTTATGGTTACGGCTACGGCAACGGACAAGGCTATTATGATGAATTTGATATAGAAAAAAAATCAATAGTAAAACGAATAAAAAAAATTCTAAAATTAAAGAACACAAGAAACACCCATGGTAAACAAGCTTAACACCCAAGGACATGACTAAACAAATAAGATACATTACTTGCACATAGTTTCAAGGTGTTCCTATGTGCAGAGAAAAACAAGCATAATAAACAACGATAAACACTCAATTAGCAGAATAATAATTAATTACAAATATTTAGACACATGAAAAAATTTGACCCGGCTACAGAATTAAATAAATTAGAACAATTCGGAGAATTCGGAGGAGTTAACCCGTCTATTACCGATTCAGCAACCTATACTTTTTTAGGTGCAGATACAATGGTCGGCACATTTCACGGTGAAACCGAAGGCTGCTTCTTATATTCACGTCATTGGAACCCGAGCAATAAATTTTTATCAGATGCATTGGCAGCAATGGAAGGAACAGAATCTGCATGGGTAACAGCATCAGGTATGGCAGCAATTACTTCAACAATCTTACAGCTCTGCAATTCAGGTGATCATATTGTTTCATCGGTTACAACTTATGGCGGCACTTATGCTTTTTTGAAAAATTATTTGCCCAAATTTAATATTGATGTAACATTTGTAATTCCGACCGATTTGGAAAGTATTCGAAAGGCTGTGAAACCGAATACAAAATTAATTTATACCGAAACTATTTCAAACCCCTTACTTCAAATTTCGGATATTCCGGAAATGTCAAAAATTGCAAAATCAGTCGGAGCAAAATTGGTTGTTGACAATACTTTTTCTCCCATGATTGTTTCACCTTATAAACTTGGTGCCGATATTGTAGTTTATAGTATGACTAAATTTATAAACGGAAAAAATGATTTAGTAGCCGGTGCTATTTGTTCAAAACAAGACTTTATTAATTCTTTAATTGATGTGAATAAGGGTACGGCAATGTTATTAGGTCCTGTTTTAGACCCCTTGAGGTCTTCGGGGATTTTAAAAAACTTATATACATTGCACATTCGAATGAAACAACACAGCAAAAATGCAATGTATATTGCAGAACGTTTTAAAGCCGACGGAATAAATGTAATATATCCCGGCTTATCTGAACATAGGGGTCATAATTTATTGAAAACGATGATGAATGAAGAATTCGGTTTCGGAGGTATGATTGCTATTGACATGGAAACCAAAGAAAAAGCAAATCATTTTATGGAAAAAATGCAAGAAAAAGGTGTCGGTTATTTAGCCGTCAGCTTAGGTTATTTCAGAACATTATTTAGTAATTCCGGAAGCAGCACGTCATCGGAAGTTCCGGAAGATGTTCAAAAAGATATGGGGATGTCGCCCGGATTAGTAAGATTTTCAATGGGCTTAGATAATGATATTGAACGAACTTATAATATAATCAAAGAATGTTTTTAAATTGAATCTTCTATTATAATTACTAATAAAATCAATAC
>DYOF01000074.1 GCA_020720665.1 Acetofilamentum sp.
AAGCACAAAGCACTACGCAGCTAATGAAAGGAACTAAGTCGTGTTTTGTAAATCTTTTTGTTAAATTTGCGTCTGAACACAAACAATCGCATGGATTCAAAAATTAAAATAAAATCGCCTTCGCTTTTTCAAGCGTTTATTCCTATTATCTTTTTAATTTTTTTACTGAGTTTAAATGTATTGTTTTGGGGCGATGCCACATTAGCGGGGTCAAATCAAATTGCATTGTTATTAGCGGCGTCTTTGGCAACGGTTATTGCCATGCGGCTCGGTTATAAATGGGAAAAAATTCGTAACAGGGTTGTTAAAACAATCGGTAAATCAATGCCGTCAATTCTTATTTTATTATTAATCGGTTCATTATCGGGAACATGGCTAATCAGCGGAGTGATTCCTGCTTTAATTTATTACGGATTAGATATTTTACAGCCCTCAATTTTTTTGTTTGCAACGGTTGTAATAACCGGATTAGTTTCATTGGCAACCGGCAGTTCGTGGTCAACGGTTGCAACAATCGGTGTGGCATTAATCGGTATAGGCCATACTATGGGAATAAATGATGCTTTGACAGCCGGTGCAATAATTTCAGGAGCTTATTTCGGTGATAAAATGTCGCCTTTATCCGATACCACAAATTTAGCACCCGCAATGGCCGGAACGGATTTGTATACACACATCAGATATATGATGTACACAACAGTTCCTTCAATTACTATTACTTTAATTATTTTTTTAATAATCGGATTTACTTCTGATTTTAATATTAATACAGAAGAAATTTCTAAAGTAAAAGCAGCGGTATCGGAAACGTTTCATATTAGTCCGTGGTTATTTATTGTTCCTGTATTTTTAATTGTAATTATTGTAAAAAAGGTGAAGCCGATTCCGTCAATGTTATTGGGAACATTAGCGGGAGGTGTTTTTGCAGTAATTTTTCAGCCTGAAATTATTGAACAAATTTCAGGCGTTTCGGGTAATTATATGAAAGCCTCTTATATCGGTGTAATGCAGTCGATGTACGGAGATGTTGCAATTGAAACCGGCAATTCCGAAATTAATGATTTGTTTACAAGCGGCGGAATGTCAGGGATGTTAAATACGATATGGTTAATTTTATCGGCAATGATTTTCGGCGGGGTTATGGAATCTTCCAAAATGCTGAAAAAAATTACTTTGTCAATTATGAAAATGGTTAAATCAACCGGTTCATTGGTAGCATCAACGGCTGTTTCGTGTATTTTTTTCAATGCTACGGCATCCGACCAATATATTTCAATAGTCGTTCCGGGAAGAATGTATAATAAAGCGTTTAAAAAGCAAGGTTTAAAACCGGAAGTTTTAAGCAGAACCTTAGAAGATTCCGGAACCGTAACTTCTGTTTTAATTCCTTGGAATACATGCGGAGCAACACAGGCAAAAGTACTTGGTGTATCAACAATCAGCTATTTACCCTATGCGTTTTTTAATTTAATCAGTCCGTTAATGACGGTATTTGTTGCCTATATAAATTATAAAATCAGACGCACAGAAATACAAAAAAAAACATAAATCCTGCAGAACGGTATTGAATGTTTTGATATTCATAAATATTTTTATTTTTGCAACGAATATACGGCAGAATAAAAATGTTATAAAGCCTATTTAATTTTTGCCGTGTGCATTGAAATATCTGTTTAATTTAAAAATATTAAAAATGAAAAAACTTATTTTATTAATCTTACCTGTATTGTTTTTTGCAGCATGTAATGATTCAGTCAAAAAAGGATTTAAAGTATCCGGAACCATTAATAATGCAGCCGGGAAACAATTAATCTTAAATAAATTTACGTCTCAAGCCACATTACAACTTGATACAGTCGTATTAAACGAAAAAGGAGAATATTCTTTTGAAAATTCAACATCATCTCCTGAATTATTCAGTCTTCAATTGGAAGGAGTTCAGGCACATTTGATATTTATAGCCGATTCATTAGATGAAATAAAAATTAATGCCGAAGGTAAAGAACTTCGCTCAAATTATACCGTTGAAGGTTCAAAGCATTCTGTTTTGTTAAAAGAAATGTATGATAGTTTAGATAAGATTTTTGAGAAAATCGATTTGTTGAATCAATCGTATAATAATCAAAAAGAAACGGCTGATTTAGATTCCCTTCAAACAGCTATCGGCAATGAATATTCAAAATTAACGGATGAGTATAAAGCCTATTCAAAAGATTTTATTGATAAAAATATTGAATCACCGGCTGCAATTATGGCACTTTATCAGTCTATCGGACCGAGAGAACAAATTTTTTCATTAGAAGAAGATCGCGAATTGTTTGAAAAAGTTAATAACAGCTTAATTAAAAAATATCCGAATTCAGATTTTGTAAAGGGTTTAGATATGTTGTTAAAGAATAATCCGCCGATGACAGGTAAACCAAAAGTAGGTGATACGGCAAAAGATATTACAGAAAAAACACCTGACGGAAAAGAATTATCACTTTCGTCTTTAAGAGGGAAATATGTTTTACTTGATTTCTGGGCTGCATGGTGTCGTCCCTGTAGAGATGAAAATCCTAATGTTGTGGCAAATTATAATAAATTTAAAAATAAAGGATTTACGGTTTTTCAAGTTTCATTAGATCAAAAACAAGAAGATTGGCTAAATGCAATAGAAAAAGACGGTTTAGGAGATTGGTATCATGTGAGTGATTTGCAATATTGGCAATCAGCAGCAGCCGGTTTATATGGTGTAAGAAGTATTCCTTCAAATTTTTTAATTAATCCGGAAGGAAAAATAATTGCCCTTGATTTAAGAGGACCCTATTTAGGTCAAAAATTATCGGAAATTTTCAATAAATAATTTTCTGAACATATAAAAAAAAGGTTTATATTCGTTTTATTTATAAACCTTTTTTTATGCGAATTTTTTTTGTACTTTTCTACACATTTATCTTTTTTTCTTGTTCTGTTGAATCTCAAAATAATAATAAGGGCGAAATTAAGGAAATAAAAGACAGCATTGTAAATTATAATGCCTACACGCATTTTACGGTTGATTTGATAAAAGATATTCCGGAAAATATAAATGAAAAAAGTTCATCATTTATTGATAACAGACTAAAAGAGTTAATAGGAAACGCTTATAAAAGTTTATGTGAGGAAACAGGAGTAAATTATCCGCCGAACTATGTTTTGTTCAGAGCCTTTAAACTTGAAAAGGAATTTGAAATTTGGGTAGCCGACAAACGAACCGATACGCTCAAATTATTGGCAACATTACCTGTTTGTGCCGTTGATGCCGAACCGGGACCAAAATTAAGACAAGGTGACGGGAAAACTCCGGAAGGTTTTTATAGTTGCAAAATTTTATACGGAAGTTCAAATTGGTTTATGTGGATTAAATTAAATGCTTCTGAGATAAATAATTACGGAAGAGTAAATCAAGGGTCGAGTTTTAAATTATGTATTGATTATCCTTTACCGATAGACCAAAGCAGAACCCGTAAAACAGCAGGAAATGTTAATTCCGGAAGTGCTGTATGCATTCACGGAAACTGTGTGTCGGCAGGGTGCATTTCATTTAAGAATGAAAATTTTTTACCGATATTTTTATCAGCAAAATTTCATAATTCCGATTTGTACGGCTTCCCGAAAATTCATATTTACCCTTTCAGGTTTACCGAAGAATTAAAAAACGAACAATCAGAGCTTGTTAATTCCGAAATGTCATCTGCCGAATTAAAATCATTTTGGGAAGAATTAGAAGTAGCATATAAACTTTTTGAAAAAAATCATAAGTCGCTTAAAGTCAATTTCTCAAATAATAAATATACCTTTACCGAATATTAATTTTACCGATTAAAAAACCATGAACGGGAAAAAGGTTTATTTTATTTCAGATTTACATTTAGGCTTACCGACTAACCCAAAAAGTTTGATTCGTGAAAAATTACTTGTAAACCTTCTTGATGAAATAAAAATAAATGCACACACTATTTATTTTGTAGGCGATGTTTTTGATTTTTGGTGGGAATATAAATATGTCGTTCCCAAAGGCTTTATTCGTTTTTTAGGAAAAATTGCAGAATTAACCGATGCCGGAATAAAAATTAATTTTTTTACCGGAAACCATGATGTTTGGATGAAATCATACCTAACTGATGAAATCGGAGTAAAAATATTACATCAGGAAATTTCAATTGATATTGCAGGAAAAAAATTTTTTATTGCACATGGAGACGGTTTAGGACCCGGAGACACAGGATATAAAATTCTGAAAAAAATATTTACGAATCGGTTTTTACAGTGGTGTTATTCACGTTTACATCCTAATTTTTCATTTCAAATTGCAAATTCTTGGTCAAAAAATCGCCGAAAAAAAGAAAAATACATTGAATTTAAAGGAGAAAGCGAATTATTAATTCAATTTGCAAAAGAAAAATTAACCATTGAACATTTTGATTATTTTATATTCGGACATCGTCATTTTCCGGCAATTATTGATTTAAAGCCGAATTCGAAATATATTAATATCGGAGATTGGTTAATAAATTTCACGTATGTAGAATTTGACGGAACAGAAATAAAACAATATACCTATAAAAAAGGAATTTCTGAAATTTATAAAACGGATTTAAGCGTTCGAAAAAACCTTGATATTTTTTAAATCAATTTGTATTTTTTTTATTTGATAAATAATATTAAATTTGACCCATAAAATTCATAATCTAAAAATTATAAAAATGGCTGACAGTTACAACAAAGTTAAAGAGTATTTAAATCAGTTAAATTATTCTGTAATAGGAGAAAACGAAAGTGAAGGAATGTTGATTATTGATAACGAAAACGAAGGAATTAAAAATATGGTTTTGGTTGTCGATGACCCCATTATAATCATGGAACAAATGATTTTTAAAGTAAAAGGTGATGATGTTAATATGTATAAAACACTTTTGCAAAAAAATCAGGACATATTACACGGTGCATTTGTTTTAAACCAAGCCGGTGATACGGTAATTTTTAGAGATACATTGCAGTCTGAAAACATAGATTTGAATGAACTTGCCGGTTCCTTAAATTCATTATCATTATTAATGAGTGAATTTGCCGGACAAATTATCAAATTTTCGGCTTAGTAAATTAAATTTTAGTTGAACAAATGTCAGGTAATAAATCCATTCGGATGTATTATTTGGCATTTTTAATTTAAGAATATGGGAATTATAAGAAAAATATACGACAAAGGTGAGGATACGATAAATCAATTAAAAATGAAATATCAAAATCCGCTTCGAGAATTTGAAAAAGAAATTCAAAATTTAAAAGCCTGTTTAAAAGAAAGTAAAAGTCTTGCAGCACACATCAATGCTTTAAAAATAAGAGCCGAAAAAGATATTGTTTCTCACAGTGAACTCGTTTTAAAATATCATAAAAAAGCAGAAGATACGATTTTAAACGGTCAGTCAGACGTATCAGCAGCAGAAACTATTACTTTAAATGCATTAAAATTAAAAAAAACCTATCAAAACAGAATTGACGAATTACAAATTAAAATTCCGTTATATAATGAAGAATTGGAATTTTTAAAAGAAAAAATATCCGATTTAATTCTTAAAATTGAATATTATGAAAAAGAATATGAGTTTCTAAAAAAGAAAACTACAATCCAATCAAATTTTGATTTAAAACTCTTTTACAACGATACATCGGTTATTTCTCGTCTTGAAAAATTAAAAGATTCCATCCTTAATCAAAAAAAAGATTTCTACGAAAAAGAATCTGATAATTTATATACTAATGTAAAAACCGATGATATTTTTGATGAATACAATACTTTAAAAGAGAAACTTAAAAAATAAACACCGTACCGATTCTGCCGCTCACATATTTGTATGGAAACCCCGGAATATAATCATTATTTGAACCAAATTTTCCGGAACAAACATCAACAGCAATATTGAAACGGGTTGTAATGCCGTAATTATTGACATTTACACCGGCTTGAAAACGTGCTCCTATAGCATTTAAGTTTAAATAACTGATGTGTTGATACAAAGGTCCTAAGCCAAAAAACACTGAGTAATTTCCTGTCTTTGATAAATTAAAGTGAAAATTAACAGGTATTGAAAATGAAAATCGATTAAGAACAATATGGTCGGTATAATGTATAGTGTCTCCCGAGCTGTTTATCGAATCTTTTTCAATTTTTGAGAAATTTAAGCCGTCACTTAAAACTCCCTGTATTTCAATGCGTTTTGACAACCTGAAATAAATATCTGCATTAATTGCCAAGGGTATTAATTTTATGCTTATCGTATCCGGATAATTCGGGTCGAAGTTCAGGTTGAAAACCTTAAAATTTGATACACCGGTTGTAACACCTAATCCCCATCTGAATTTTTTATAGGAAGACGGAATTAAATAAACATTAATCGAATTAAATTCTTTAAGTTTAATGATTTTGTCAGTCATTCCGGTATAGGAATAAGCTATTAAATTTACTTCTGCGGGAATTTCAAGTTGATACTTTCCTTCGGCATCGGTTAATGTAAATATTGACGGAGCTTCTTTTGCATATACCTTTGCTCCTGATATTATGTCCCCGCCAATATTATATACAATACCTTTTATTGTTCGTTGTTGGGCGTTTAATTGAATAAAATTAAGTAAAATATATAAAACCAATGCAATTCGTTTCATGTTTTAATAGATTTAATGCACTAAAATTACGAATAAATCAAATAAGAATGAGAATTTTTAGTCAATTTAATTTAAAACAGTAAAAATAAAATAGTAAATTTGACTGAAATTGTTTCAATATAAAACAAATTTTAATTATCAGGCTCTTTTATAATGTGCTATGATTATAAATAAACTAATGAAAAAAAATTAAGACGAGCGTATGAAACAACTGATTTCAAAATATAAAAACTTCATTAAAAATGAATTATGGGCTGTTAATGTAGATAATTTATCAAAATTGAGCAGGCGGACAATTAATTTTTTAAGAATTGTATCCTTGGGCTTAACCGGATTTAAAGAAGATAAATTAAATGTAGGAGCCTCAGCATTAACCTATTTTACTTTGTTGTCAATAGTTCCTGTTTTAGCATTGGGTTTCGGAATAGCCAAAGGATTCGGCTTAGAAGAGATGTTGCATGAAGAAATAACCAAAAGCTTTGCCGGGCAAGAAGAAGTTATGAATTATATTTTAAATTTTACGGGAACGATGATAGGAACAGCAAAAGGAGGTGTTATTGCCGGTTTAGGGTTCGTATTATTAATTTGGTCGGTTATAAAATTATTATCGAGCATCGAAAGTTCGTTTAATATGATTTGGGACGTGAAAAAATCAAGAAGTATTGTAAGAAAATTTACAGATTATTTAACCATCCTGATTTTAGGACCACTTTTTATCATTCTTGCCGGAGGTATAACCGTTATGATTTCTTCAAAAATATCAGGTTTTCAAGATAATACGATGTTTGAATTTGCTACGCCGCTTTTTCTTCGCTTTGCAAAATTAATACCCTTTGTTATTATATGGATAATTTTCACATTATTGTATTTGGTTATGCCGAATACGAAAGTAAATTTTAAATCGGCTTTGGTTGCCGGAATTGTTGCCGGAAGTATTTTTCAAATTTTTCAGGGTTTATATGTTTCATTTCAATCAAGTGCCACTCGAATTAATGCCGTTTACGGTAGTTTTGCCGCTTTACCCTTGTTTTTAATATGGTTACAAATCAGTTGGTTTGTTGTTTTATTGGGTGCAGAAATTTCTTTTGCCGTGCAAAATTTTAAGCTGAAAGGTGCATCAATGCATATTCAAAAACTTAGTTATTTATACCAAAAAAAAATTGCATTATTATTAGTAAAACATATAACTGATTATTTTATAAAAGCCGAAACAGCACCTACGGCTCAACAATTATCCGCTAAAACTGCCGTTCCGGTTTATATTGTTGAATACATCTTAAATAATTTATCGGAAGCACAAATTATCACACAATTTTCAAAACGAAATAAAATTTGTTATCAACCGGCAATGAGTGTAGAGCATCTGAGCATTTCTAAGATTTTGAGGGCTTATGAGGAGGTCGGAAATGATTTTTCGGCGTACATAAAAAATAGAACGTTTAATGAAATCGAAAGTCGATTACACGCACTTAATAGTGTTCAAAAAGAATCTGAACAAAACATCTTACTAAAAGATATCCCTGTATAATTATAAATTTATGGAAAATTCAACTGTCATTTTAGGTGTTATGTCCGGATCGTCTGCCGATGGTTTAGACTTTGCCTTGTGTCGATACGCTAAACAAAATAATTCATATACTTATGAAATAATTAAAACGGGTTTTTTCGAATATAATACAATTTTCAAAAAAAAATTAAATGATGCACAAGCCCTTTCAGCGTATAATTTTTTAAAATTTAATAAACAATACGGGCGATTTATAGGAGAACAAATTAATGTCTTTTTAAAAGATACGTTCAAACCGCAGTTTATTGCATCACACGGTCATACCATTTTTCATCAACCTGATGAACAAGTAAGCTGTCAAATCGGTGACGGAGCATTTATTGCAGCCGAAACCGGTATTTCGGTGATTTCTGATTTTCGAAATTTAGATACCGCATTAAACGGCCAGGGAGCACCTTTAGTTCCTATAGGCGATAAATTATTGTTTTCTGAATTTGATTTTTGTCTAAATTTAGGTGGGTTTGCAAATATTTCATTTGAAGAAAATGATAAACAAATTGCATTTGATATTTGTCCGGTTAATTTTGTATTAAATCGTCTGGTCAAAAATTTTAATGTAGATTTTGATAAAGACGGCGAAATCGGAAGAAAAGGGAAAATTAAAGATGAATTGTTAAATGCTTTAAATGCAATTCCGTATTACCATATTAATTCACCTAAATCTCTGGGACGCGAGTATGTTGAACAATTCTTTTATCCTTTGCTCGAACAATTTGATATTTCACTTGAAGATAAAATCAGAACATTTTATAAACACATTTCTGTTCAAATTGCAACGCTCATAAATAAATATAAAAAATCAAAAATATTAATAACCGGCGGCGGTGCACATAACAAATTTTTAATTGAAAATATTGAATCAGAAACCAATCATAAAATTATTATTCCCGTAAATGAAATCATAGATTTTAAAGAAGCAATAATTTTCGGGTTTTTAGGTTATTTAAGAATAATCAATGAAATCAATACATTGAAATCTGTTACCGGTGCTTCAAAAAACAGTATCGGAGGTTCAATTTTTGTTATTTAATTGTTTCAAATTTATCCGGTCTGTATGTTCATTCATCAAAAAAATATATTTCATTATCAAGCAAATTTTATTTTCATTCAAATTTTCTTATTTTTGTTAAAATAAATTTTCTGTTTAGGTTTATATTTTAAAATTAAAATTAATTATCATGATTAGGTCTCTAATTCTGTCAGCAGTACTAATATCTTTTTTTTCACTTAACGGAATATCTCAAAAGAAAAGCATTAAAAAAGCAGATGAGGCATTTAATACCGGAGAATATTTTATTGCATATGAAATATTGGAAAAAGTTTATGAAAAGCTGACCGTTAAAGAAGAAAAAGCACAAATTTCTTTTAAACTCGGTGAATGCAGCCGAATTATGATGGATGAAAAAAAAGCGTCCAGATGGTACGGCAGGGCTGTGCGATATGACATACAATACCCGGTTGCTTGGCTATATTTGGCAAATGCTCAAAAAATGCTCGGAGAATATGAACAAGCAAAAGAAAATTATAAAAAATATCAAAATTTAGTACCTGATGATCCGCGAGGGAAAATCGGCATTTTATCTTGCGAATACGCTGTTGAATGGATAAACGAGCCGTCTCGATATGTTGTTACAATAGAAGCGGATATTAACTCAACTGCATCAGATTTTTGTCCTTCTTTCGGTAAGAGCAAATCTGAACTGTATTTTACATCCACTCGCGAGAGTGCAAACGGTAAAGATCTCAGCAATATAACCGGACAAAGTTTTGAGGATATTTTTGTGGCAACAAAAGACAGAAAGGGAAAATGGAGCGTACCCGTTCCTATTGAAGGAAATGTAAATACACCCGGCGCAGAAGGATCCGCTGTTATAATTAATGAAGGAGCAATCATGTATTTTTCTGTATGTAAAAAAACCGAAAAAGCAAATATGGGCTGTAAAATTTATAAATCCGGAAATAATGCAGGCGGTTGGAGTGATCCTGAATTAGTGGTTTTAAAAGGAGACAGTACGGTTTCATTCGGGCATCCTGCTGTTACAGAGGATGAGCTGACCTTATATTTTGTAAGCGACAGTATTCCGGGCGTAAAAGGTTTCGGCGGAAAAGATATTTATGTTGTTACAAGGAGCAGTGCAACAGCTCCATGGGGAGACCCCGAAAATTTAGGCTCAAAAATAAATACTAAAGGAGATGAGAAATTTCCTCATATCAGAAAAAACGGCGAATTATCTTTTGCTTCCGACGGACACGCCGGAATGGGCGGTTTAGACTTATTTAAAGCAAAGAAGAACGGAACGGTTTGGGAAGTTGAAAATATGAAATATCCGATAAATTCATCAAAAGATGATTTCGGAATTTCATTCTATGACGATAAAAATAACGGCTATCTATCTTCTCAAAGAGATACAAAAATAAATATCTATTCTTTTTCAATGCCCGATTTAATTTTTACCATGAGAGGCTTAGTTAAAAATTCCGATACCAACATGCCGTTGGAAGGTGCAATTGTGAAACTTACAAGCCCGAGCGGTCATGAAGTTGAAATTACATCTGCAACTGACGGAACATTCCGTTTTAACCTAAATCCGAATACTGATTATTCGGTAATTGCTTCAAAAAGTAAATACTTAACTGCATTAGTCGATCGATCTACAAAAGGTTTAACCCAAAGCAAAGAATTCGATATTTTATTAGAACTTGAACCATACGGAAACAAACAAATTGAACTTCCTAATATTGAATATGATTTCGGAAAAACGAATTTAAGACCCGAATCCTACGTGTCTTTAGATGAATTAGTAAAAACATTAAACGTAAATTCAAATATTACAATTGAATTAGCTGCAAATACTGATTTTAGAGGCTCAGATGAGGCTAATCAAAAATTATCTGAAGGACGCGCTAAATCTGTTGTCGATTATTTAATTTCTAAAGGAGTTAAGGCTGACCGATTAACTTTAGTAGGTAACGGAGAACGTGTTCCGAAAGAAATTTCTTCTAAAACTAAAAACGGCAGAGAAATTTTATCTGCTCATAAATTCCTTAAAAGCGGCGATATAATGACCGAAGAATTTATTAATAATCTGGAAACAGAAGAACAAAAAGAAATATGTCATCAAATTAATCGGCGTACAGAATTTAGAGTTTTAAGAGATGACTACGGAATAAACGCCGTTAAGTTCGGTTCTGGTGAGTAACTGATTTTTGAAATTTTCAATTTGCAGATTATTAAT
>DYOF01000075.1 GCA_020720665.1 Acetofilamentum sp.
ATTGCTTTAGAAATTCACTGTTTAATAATTCTTCTGTTGTCATAATACTGTATTTTAAGTTGATAAATTTAACTATTTTCCCTCAATCAATCATTTGACGTCAAATGATTGATTGAGGGAAATCAACTTTACACAGTTTATAGGATACTACTCAGATTTATTTAATTGTAAATGTGTTCAATTTAAAATTTATATCATAATTTCTGAACAATGTAGCCGAAACTAATAAGCTACACTTACTACTACCGAATCACAATTATCTCCTTCGCAAGGTTCCCAATACATTAACTCACCAAAGTCAACGATGTAACTAACACCATTTTCCGTTACGGTTGCTAAGTTATCGCAGACCCCGTTACCGTAGTCAGTAACGAATGTAGTGTTTGTTTGAGCGTCAACATAAATAATTTCTTCCACTCCGCTAACGGGTACCCAAATTTCCCCACCACATTCATAATTATAAAATAGGTTTTCATTAATTTTATAAGTATATTCAAAGCCGTTTGTAATATCTTGATAAGAATATTCTCCCTGATGTACCGTATATGAATTTTCGTCCCATTCAGAAGAATAATCGGCTGTATAATGATATGAAATACCATCTTGTGTTACCATGTAAATATCTTCAACACACGATGAAGAACCTGACCAATTTATCATATATACGCCTGAATCACCCTCGTTACCGTAATTCATTTCGTCAAATGTGTATGTATATCGGGAGAAGCCGTTCATGGTCATGCCGTATCCGGAATAATTGTCATAAATCACTTCTGAATTGTAAATACTGTCATTTTGAGACCATATGTAGGTGATCTTTCCGCTTACGATACTTCCCCATTCATCACAGCCGTCTTCGCCGTAATCATATACAGTAACAAAATTGCCTTCAGCATCAATATATTCGGTAACTTCAGCACAAGTCCAATTTTGCCAGTACGTTGAATCACATCCGGTTGAGTCACCGTCAAATTTCAAACTTTTATTGTAAACATTCAAAATACTTGCTCCTAAAGCATTAAGATTTGATTCTCCGTTATCATTTTGAAAAGATGCCAGTTTCGATTTAATTTCAAGATAACGTTTTAAAGCGTCGTTTTGCCCATTATTGATATTATCGTCTTTTTTACACGAAGATATCACTGTAATAATCACTAATGTGACCACAATTAAAATATTTATACTTTTTTTCATTTTGTTTTTTTTTAAGTTTAATAATCCATTAAAATTTTCTGTTTATGAAAGTACTTCTAAATTACAATACGATAAAAATTATCAAAACGCTACAATCATTTAAAAAATTTATCCTAAAATGTCAATAAATTATTTTAAACCGAAAAATTAAGATTACATAAATCTGCTTTCAATTGATTTGGTTTTTGCTAATGTGATAGCATTTTCCAAAATTCAATCATTCTATTTTTTGAGTATCTATATATCTGTTATTTGTTATTTTTTTTCATATACCACCAAACTCTTTCGGTTGGATTAAAGTCAGGGCTATAAGCAGGTAAAACATTAGCTCTGTCTTATCTTTATTATTTTCTAAAAATGGTTTTAGCAATTCGGCATGATGAAACACCCATGATAAACAAGTTAAACACAAGGACATGACTAAACAAATCACCTTGCATAATTGCGTAGAGTTTTCAGGTGTTCCTATCTGCGGAGAAAAACAAGTATAATAAATAACAACAAACATTTAATTTGCAGATTACTAATTAATTGCAAATTTTTAGGCACGCGAAATAGAACATTGTCGGGGTACAGCATACAACTCCTTTAAAATTATTTAAAAAACAGTGTCTGTCTAAAATTGTACAATCCTGACTATCTGTGTCTTATATTATAAAATGTGCGAAGTCGGGAAAAATTTTTATTCTATAACGTACAAAATTTCAACTTTGATTATGTTAATTTATGAAGGCTTTTGAGACAGCCTCCGCTTTCTTAAGATAAAAAGTCTATTCCCAAAATGGTAATATCGTCAAATAAAGCAGGATTTCCTTTTTTAAGGTTCAGATTTTGTTGAAGGCAATCAAAATTTTGGGTCAGGTTTTGATTGTTTGTCATACACTTTTCGAGTTCTGACAACCCGATTTCTACCTTGTTTTCATTTTCTAACTCCGCTAATCCGTCAGTAAAACAAATTAACTTTGAAGGGTTTTCTATTCGTTTAACACCTTCTTTTATCACCGGTATTTCATCCAACATACCTATACCCGGACAGCCGTCTTTCAGTTCTTCCAACAGATGTGTTTTTTTATCGTACAGAAACGGAGGGTTATGTCCGGCATTAATATATCTTAACTCTCTTTTTTCAACATTATAATTTCCGGCAAAAAAAGTAATAAATTTTTCTCCTTGTGCACTTATTACAATTTGTTCGTTCAATAAATTAACAAGTTCTTTCAAACTTACTTTTGTTTTCAAATAGGCTTTCAAACCGGCTTGGAAATTAGACATTAAAAGAGCTGCTGAAATTCCTTTTCCGGATACATCGGCAATGCAAAAAAAGTATTCATTTTCTGACAGTTTTTCAAAGTCGTAATAATCACCCCCGACTTCAAAATGCGGCAAATAAAATGAATCAACATACAGCAATTCATTTCGAGGCAGTATTGAATTGTCCGGTATCAGCATGTTTTGCATTCTTGATGCCAACTCCATTTCTTTTTTCATTCGTTCTTGTTGCAAATTTTCTTCAAATAATCGTTGGTTTTCTATTGCAACAAAAATCACATTGGTTAGTGTTTGAATAAAGTGTAAATGTTTAATTGTGGGGCTGACACCTTCTTTTTCTTCTTCAACATCGCCTATCAGCACATAAGCCATTGGTTTTGTATCGTGAAACACCGGTATAATAAAATCGTAAGCAACAAGTTGTTTATTATCTGTTGACGGAACGGTTGTTATTTCTGTATGTTCGAGCAAATCTTTCTCAACAACAATGTCTTCAAATTCTGTTTCGGAAGCACCGGATTCCATCATTATTTTCCATTCTTTACTGAATGCAAACACAACTACTTTACCGATATTCAATTCATTTAACAAAATGTGTTGATATTTTTGCAAAATGTTTTCTACGGCGAGCTTATCATTAATGGCATTTGTAATTTCGAGGAGAGAGTTCAACTTAAAATTACAAAATTTTAATCGTGTTAATGATGATTTTGATGCCATAAAACAGGTTTTTGCTTAGCCCAAACGTTCTGAATATTCTCTTGTTCGAGTATCTATTTTTAGAAGATCGCCGATATTAATAAATAAAGGCACTTTTATTTCTGCTCCGGTTTCCATTGTAGCCGGTTTTGTGGCATTTGACGATGCCGTGTTTCCTTTAAACCCCGGTTCTGTGTAATCAACTTTTAATTCAACAAAGTCGGGCAAATCACACGACAACACTTGATTATTTTCTGCTCTGAATAACATTTCAACGTCTTGTCCTTCTTTCATTAAATCATTGTTATCAACCACTTGTTCTTGAAGTGTTATTTGTTCGTATGTTTTTTGGTGCATAAATACATATCCCATGTCATCCTTATATAAAAATTGATAAGGATGTCTTTCAACCCTAACTTCATTTATTTTTACACCGGATGTAAATGTATTTTCTAAAATTTTTCCGGTATCTAAATTTTTAAGTTTTGTTCTTACGAAAGCCGGACCTTTTCCGGGTTTAACATGCTGAAAGTAAACGATTTTGTATAATCCGCCTTTAAATTCCATGGTTAATCCGTTTCTGAAATCTGCTGTTGTTGCCATATCTAAATTTAAAATTTGTGCAAATTTATATAAATTTAAAAAAGTATTCTGTAATTTTGAAACAAAAATCAATTTTAAACTTTTTTTATGAAAAAAATACTATTTTTCTTATTTATAATTTTCTTGTATTGGAACTGTAATGAAAAAGAACCGGCAAAAACAGAAAGCGGATACGACAAATTTTATGAGAAACACGAACATGATGCCGGTGTTGTAACGGTAGGGATGCCTGTTTTTGTTTTTAAATTGTTTGTTGACAGAAGCGATAAAAACGTAAGCCAAGCAGTTGATCATATTGAAACGATAGATTTATTTGTTAAAGAAAATTCTGATAGCTTATATTTTAAAGAGGTTTATGCGTTTTTTCCGGGTAAAACATACAAAACATTAATGTCTTCAAATGACGCAAATGCCGAGGTTAAATTTTTAATTAAAGAGTTAAATGAAAAGGTTGATGAACTTATAGGCATCATTGATGATAAAGAAAATCAAAACTGTGTTGTTTTGAGAGTCGGCGGAAAATTTGAATTGAAAGATATAGAAACTCTTGCAGAAAAAATAAATATTTCGGAAATAGCCGGATACAGATAAATATAAAGTCTCTTCATGAAAGACAGTTTTTTTATCGTTTAAAATAATTACTTTTACAAACCGGGCACAAAACCATTACAAATATTTTCGGCAGACAGATAGTCATTAACTTGCGTGTAAGATAATCGCTGCAACTTCTCCGGTAAACCGAAGTGTTACAAATGTATGCCGACATGACAACAAGCATTAAAAATAAATTTCATCTTTCAATTTACAGATTATTAATTAATTACAAATTATTTTAGACGAATGAAACGCTTACTAAATTATCTTCTGCAAGGATTACTGTATATCGCTCCGATAGGTATTACGGCTTATATTATTTATTTAGTTTTTACCTTTGTTGACAATTTACTTGATAATACCTTAAAAGAATTATTAAACATTTATATTCCCGGATTAGGATTTGTTGTTATTCTCTTATTGTTAATAAGTATCGGGTATCTCGGACAAACATTCATTGCACGACCCTTTAAACTGATTTTTAACCGATTTATTGAAAAAACGCCTCTTTTAAAAGTACTCTACTCGGCGTTTAATGATTTATTCTCAGCTTTTGTGGGCAAAGAAAAAAAATTTAACAAACCCGTTTTGGTTTTAGTTAATTCAATTTCAAACTTAGAAAAATTAGGTTTTATAACTGAAGATGACTTATCGATAATTAACGAAACAGATAAAGTAGCAGTTTATTTTCCGCATTCTTATAACTTTTCAGGAGAATTGTTTATTGTACCCAAAGAACATGTTCGACAAATAGATATTAATTCGGCTGAAGTTATGAAATTTATTGTATCGGCAGGTGTTTCAGGATGGGATGAAAATAAGTCTGATATAACATAATAATTTTTGCAATAAAATAGCAATTTTGATAAATATAACTCATGCGTGTGAATTTTAAAGATTATTATAAAATACTCGGTGTTGAAAAAACTGCCGATGAAGAAGAAATTAAAAAAACTTTCAGAAAATTGGCAAAGCAATGGCATCCGGATAAAAATCAAGGAAATAAGCAAGCCGAAGAAAAATTTAAAGAAATTTCGGAAGCCTACGAGGTTTTGTCTGATTCTGAAAAAAGACGAAAATTTGATGACTTTTTCAACATCTCGCAAAACCAAAATAAATATACTTACAAATCAACAAGCACATTTACCGAAGAAGCAAACGAACCTGAATTTTCAGATTTTTTCAAACAATTCTTTAAAAAGAAAACAAAAGCTCGTAATTCATTTTTAAAAGGAGCCGATTTAAGGGGCAAAATAACTATTAGTCTGCAAGAAGCCTACAATGGGTCAATTCGGATTATTAGTACATCCGATGAAAAAATAAGAATAAAAATAAAGCCCGGGATAGCTTCTGACCAAATAATTAAAATTGAAGGAAAAGGAAAACCGACCCAATACGGCGGTGCTCCGGGAGATTTATTTATTCGAATTTTGATACAACCCGACTTGCTCTATATCCGCAATGGAAATGATTTAATTAAAAAAGAAATAATTGATATTTATACGGCAATTTTAGGAGGTGAAATTTCAGTTCAAACATTAAAAGGAAACATTAAAGTGAAAATTCCTCCGAATTATAAATATAAGCGTAAACTGCGTATTAAAGATTACGGAATGCCGTTTTATGAAAATCCGTTGAAATTCGGGGATTTATATATAGATTTAACTTATGATTTACCGCAAAATTTAAGCCCCGAAGAGAAAGCTTTATTGTTGAGATTAAAAGATTTAAGAAATAACAAAGCATAAAGTATCTAACCGGTCAATTTTTTCCGGAAATCCTAAAATCTGTAACTTGCGGGGTAAATGGTCTGATATACACCTTGCAAATTTAAAATTACTTTTAGTATGGGCTTCACTGATTATTTCATGACAATCAATACATTTCAAAACTTGCAGACTTAAGGAATAACAGAAATAATTAAAAAAAACCTAATCTCCGTTTTATTTTAAAAAAAATATATAATTTTGCATCCTCATTTTTATTTGGTGAAATGAAAAACTGTCAGATAGCGTTCAAAAGTTTAAGCCGGGGTAAGCATAATTTTAACTTTGAAATTACCGATTATTTTTTTGAACAATATCCTGACTCTGAAATACAAAAAGGAAATGTAAAATTTGATGTTGAGATTAATGTTGATCCGGGTTTATTAGTTCTTAAAATTTCTCTCAACGGAAAAGTTCTTGTACAATGTGACAGATGCTTAGATTATTTTGATTTAGCAATTTCATATTCAACAGAATTATTTGTTGAAATCGGAGAAAACAACTCCGATTTATCTGATGTTGATAATAAAATGATTTTAAGCCATAAAGAAACTAAATTGAATTTAAGTAAACATTTTTATGATTACATCTATCTAAGTTTGCCTTATCAAAAAATTCATCCTGATAATGAAAAAGGTCAATCGTATTGTAATCAAGAAATGATAAAAAAATTAGAGGATTATACCTCAGTAAAAGAAACCGGCACAACAGATCCTCGTTGGGAAAAGTTGAAAAATTTATATAATTAAACAGTTAAAAATAAGGAAAAATGGCACATCCTAAAAGGAAAATTTCAAAAACAAGAAGAGATAAAAGAAGAACTCATAAAAAAGCAGAAACTCAACAATTAGCGACTTGTTCAAATTGCGGAGTTACAATAAAATATCATACCGTATGTCCGGAATGTGGGCATTACAGAGGTAAGTTGGCTATTGAAAAACAAGAGGCTTTATAAAAATTTTCACGTTTCCCACAGGAAATGTTTATAAAATATTATAAAAACCGGTATTCGTTGACCAATACCGGTTTTTGTGTATGTTTTTAATCTGTAGCAGGATTTTATATCTAAGGATTCTTTTTTAATTTTAATAAAAATGGCTAAAATTAATGCAGCAATAACAGGTATCGGTGCTTATGTTCCTGAATATATACTGACAAATGATGAATTATCAACAATGGTAGATACCACTGACGAATGGATTATGACCCGAATCGGTATCAAAGAAAGAAGGATTTTAAAAGGCGAAGGAAAAGGGACTTCTGATATGGGAGCCAAAGCGGTAAATGAACTTCTGAAAAAAACAAACACAAAGCCCGAAGAAATTGATTTGTTAATTTGTTCAACAGTTACTCCCGATATGCAATTTCCGGCAACTGCAAATATTATTTCAGATAAAGTCGGTATTAAAAACGCTTTCAGTTTTGACTTAAATGCCGGTTGTTCCGGGTTTTTGTTCGGTATGTCAACCGCATCAAAATTCATACAATCAGGCTTATATAAAAAAGTAATATTAGTCGGTGCAGATAAAATGTCATCTATTGTCGATTATAACGATCGTTCCGTAAGCCCTATTTTTGGAGACGGTGCCGGTGCCGTATTATTTGAACCGACAATCGAAGACGTAGGAATAATTGATGAAGATTTACATGTTGACGGTTCCGGTCGTGTTCATTTACACCAAAAAGCCGGAGGCTCAGTTAAACCGGCTTCTCATGAATCTGTTGATGCTCGGGAACATTATATTTATCAAGAAGGACAACCCGTTTTTAAAGCCGCAGTTAAAGGAATGGCTGATGTATCTGTTGAAATGATGGAAAAACACAATTTAAGTTCTGAGGATATTGCGTGGTTAGTTCCGCATCAGGCAAATATGAGAATTATCAGTGCAACGGCACAACGAATGAATTTGCCTCCCGAAAAAGTTATGATAAATATTGAAAAATACGGAAATACAACTGACGGAACCCTTCCGCTGCTTATCCGGGAATGGGAAAAACAATTAAAAAAAGGAGATAAACTTATTTTTGCAACATTCGGTGCAGGCTTTACTTGGGGAGCAATTTATATGAAATGGGCATACAATTCATAATTTGAACAAATAATTCTATTTAACATTTTTTAACAAAGCGAAACTGTTAAAATTTGGATAATTCAATATATTTACAAAAAATTAACAAAAATAAACTCATATGGATTACAAAGAACTAAAGGAATTTATTAAATCTATAGCAAAATCCGGTATCAGTGAAGTTGACATAAAAACCGAAGAGATTAAATTAACTATTAAAGTAAATTCAACAGGCAATTCTGCAACCCACACAGAAACAATTATTCAACAATTTCCATATCAAAATCCGCTTATAACCGGAACAATAATGCAACAACCTATTCAGCAAAATTTACAAACACAAATTCAAACTCCTGCTGAAACAGCCGACAGTAAAGCAAAAGAAACCGAAACAAAATATGTTACCATAAAATCTCCGATGGTGGGAACTTTTTACAGAAAACCTTCTCCGGATAAAAGCCCGTTTGTAAATGTAGGAGATAATGTGAACGACAATTCGGTTGTTTGTATTATTGAAGCAATGAAATTATTTAATGAAATTGAAGCTGAAGTATCCGGAAAAATCGTAAAAATTTTAGTTGACGATACCAGTCCGGTAGAATTTGAGCAGCCGCTGTTTTTAGTAGATCCGAGCTAATCAATTTCTTCAATTATCTTAATAATTTAAATACCTTAAAAAGATGTTTAAAAAAATTCTTATTGCAAACAGAGGCGAAATAGCTTTGCGTATAATCAGAACGTGCAAAGAAATGGGAATAAAAACCGTTGCCGTATATTCTACCGCCGATAAAGAAAGCCTTCATGTACGATTTGCAGATGAAGCCGTTTGTATCGGTCCGCCGCCGAGTAATAAATCCTATTTAGAAATACCGAAAATTATTGCAGCTGCCGAAATTACAAACGCTGATGCAATTCATCCGGGCTACGGGTTCTTATCTGAAAACGCAAAATTCTCAGAAATTTGTGAAAAACACAATATAAAGTTTATCGGTCCGTCGGCTGAAATGATAAATATGATGGGCGACAAAGCTACTGCAAAAAAAACAATGAGGGCTGCCGGCGTTCCTACCGTTCCGGGTTCAAAAGATTTAATATCTTCTGTTAAAGAAGGTTTAAAAATTGCAGAAGAAATGACCTACCCCATCATGTTGAAAGCTACTGCCGGAGGCGGAGGTAAAGGAATGCGAATTGTAAACAATCCTGAAGAATTTCAGGCAAAATGGGATTCCGCAAAACAAGAATCTGCGGCAGCATTCGGAAATGACGGATTATATATGGAAAAGTTCATAAATAACCCGCGTCATATTGAAATTCAAGTCGTCGGAGATCAATTCGGAAACGCTTGTCATTTATCAGAAAGAGATTGCTCCGTACAACGACGACATCAAAAATTATTAGAAGAAACACCATCGCCGTTTATGACCGATGAACTTCGTGAAAAAATGGGTGAAGCCGCTATAAAAGCCGTTAAATCTATTAAATATGAAGGTGTAGGTACCATAGAATTTTTGGTAGATGACCAACGTAATTTCTTTTTTATGGAAATGAATACTCGAATTCAAGTTGAGCATCCGATTACCGAAGAAGTTATTAATTTCGATTTAATTAAAGAACAAATTAAAGTTGCTGCCGGAATACCGATAAGCGGAAAAAATTATTATCCGCAATTTCATTCTATTGAGTGCCGTATTAATGCCGAAGATCCCTTAAACGGATTCAGACCTTCGCCGGGAAAAATAAGTGTTTTACATACACCCGGCGGACACGGTGTAAGAGTTGACACACATGTTTATGCCGGATATACAATTCCGCCGCATTACGATTCAATGATTGCAAAACTTATAATTACAGCCCGAACAAGAGAAGAAGCAATTACTAAAATGAAACGCGCTTTGGATGAATTTGTAATTGAAGGAATAAAAACAACAATACCGTTTCATGCAAAATTAATGACAGATAAAAAATTTATTGAAGGAGATTATACTACAAAATTCATGGAAACGTTTAAATTTGAATGATAACTATAAAATTAAACATTCAGCTCAATAGTTTAAAACTCTATACTTAATAAAATTGAGAATGTTACTTATTATATGACCATTTAAAAAATAATTTAAATATAATCATGAAAAAACAAAACAACATTATTTCAGAACCCGGACTGACTAACCAATTAAAAAAAGGTACAACCATCAACGGTGACTTAAGTTCAGAAAGTGATGCCAGAATTGATGGTGTCATTAACGGAAATCTTAATGTTAAAGGGAAAATTATTATCGGAAATACCGGAGAAATAACCGGTGATATCACCTGTGCTTTCTGTGAAATTTCAGGAAAAGTAAAAGGGAAATTAATGATTAAGGAAAATTTAACATTAAAGTCAACTGCCGATTATACCGGAGATATAACTGTAAATAAATTGATTATAGAGCCGGGAGCTTTATTTAACGGAACTTGTAAAATGAGTTCAATAAAAGATGCCGGAACATTTAAAACAGAAAAAGCATAAATCTGACGACACTGCTAAACAGTCATTGAAAAACTATGCACGATATTCAGGTATAGCTTTTCAAATGGCTGTAATTATTTTTGCAGGAACATTCGGCGGCTATAAAGCCGATAAATATTTCAATTTCGAATCACCTATTCTGACTATCATATTTTCAGTTCTTTCTGTTGTTTTAGCAATTTATACAGCCATTAAAGATTTTATAAAAAAATAATACTCAAATGCCTAAATTGAACCGCCTTTTCATAATCAAAATACTAATTCTTACGCTTATTATCTCAATACTCAGCTTCGCTTTATTTCAATTTATATTTCCAAACCTTTATTTTAGCAGTTTTCCCTTAATTTTAAGTGTTTTTCCTATAATTTCAATCATCAGTTATACTCAACTTTTAAAAGCTTCACAAAAATCACCGGCAAAGTTTAATGTTGCATTTATGCTTAGTTTTATGACTAAATTGATTGTTTATACAGCATTTGCGGCAATATTAATATCACACGAAAAGGAACAGCGAATATCATTTGTAATCAGCATAATGTTATTATACATAATATATACTGTTTTTGATACTAAATCAATATTGAACGACATGAAAAAAACTGAATAATTCAAAGAAATCATGAAACACCCGTGTAAAACGATTTTTCACACAAAAGAGCATGACTGAAAGAAGATATTATTTAATGCAGATTTAAGACAGTGTTCCTATGTGCAGGAAAGAACAAGCATTATAAATAAGTAT
>DYOF01000076.1 GCA_020720665.1 Acetofilamentum sp.
TTAAGCTATTATCAAAAAAACAAAAAGATTTGCATATCGGAAGACTAAAAAATTCATAAAACAGATACTTAAAAATAATCCATTTTTTTAAATTTGCACATGCATTTACATATTAATAAATGAATTTAACTGATTTACAAAGCCTTGAAGAATACAACTCAATTTTAGAACATGAAGATGCCGTTTTAATCTACTTTTCGCATGAACAATGTAATGTGTGTAAAGTATTAAAGCCTAAAATTGCCGGTTTATTGGAAGAAGAATTTCCGAAAATGAAAATGATGTACGCCGATACTGTTAAAAAGCCTGAAATTGCCGGACAGAACAATGTTTTTGCCGTACCGACAATTATTTGTTTCTTCGGAGGTAAAGAAGTATTCAGAAAAAGCAGGAATATCGGAATTGATGAACTGTACGGATTAATTGACAGACCTTATACTATGATTTTTTAATAACAAAGCACTCAAAAAAATTGAATGCTTTGTTGTTTTTTAAAAAAATTATAATTTTTATGAATCAGAATTCATTGAAATTACAAATTCTTCATTACTACGGGTTCGTTCCAAACGATCTTTCATAAATTCCATCGCTTCAACAGGATTCATATCTGACAAATATTTTCTTAAAATCCACATTTTATTAAGCATATCCTGTCCGAATAATAAGTCTTCTCTACGTGTTCCTGATGCATTGATATTTACTGCCGGATATATTCGTTTATTAGATAAATTTCTATCTAATTGTAACTCCATATTTCCGGTACCTTTAAACTCTTCAAAAATTACTTCATCCATTTTTGAGCCGGTATCAATTAAAGCGGTTGCAATAATTGTTAAAGAACCGCCGTTTTCAATGTTTCGAGCGGCACCGAAAAATCGTTTAGGTTTGTGTAAGGCACTTGCTTCAACCCCACCCGACAATACTTTTCCTGATGAAGGCGAAACGGTATTGTATGCTCTTGCTAAGCGTGTAATTGAATCTAACAGAATAACCACATCATGTCCGGATTCAACCAATCGTTTAGCTTTTTGTATAACAATTTCAGAAACTTTTACATGTTTATCTGCCGGTTCATCAAATGTAGAAGCCACAACTTCTGCATTTACACTGCGTTCCATATCTGTAACCTCTTCCGGGCGTTCATCAATCAGAAGAATAATCATATATACTTCGGGATGATTTGCAGCTATTGCGTTTGCAATTTCTTTTAACAAAACAGTTTTCCCTGTTTTGGGTTGTGCAACAATTAAGCCTCTTTGCCCTTTACCTATTGGCGAAAATAAATCAATAACACGTGTTGCAAAAGTAGATTCTTTTTCTGTAATATTGAATTTTTCATTCGGAAACAAAGGTGTTAAATGCTCAAAATGAATACGATCTCTGATGTGTTCCGGTTTTCTGCCGTTAATTCCTTCTATTTTTATTAAGGGGAAATATTTTTCGCTGTCTTTTGGAGGTCTGATTTGCCCTTTAACGGTATCGCCGGTTTTTAAACCGAATAATTTTATTTGTGTCTGGGATACATAGATGTCATCAGGGGAATTAAAATAATTATAATCAGCAGATCTTAAAAAACCGTAGCCGTCAGACATAATTTCTAAAACTCCGGTACTTTCAATAATTGCTTCAAATTCAAATTTCGGATTAAACGATTTATTTTTTTCATCGTTTTCATTTTCATTTTTTTTAACTTGTTGAAAATTTCCTTTTGGTATATTTATATTTTCGTTAGTTTGTGATTTCTTTTCAAATTTTTTGTCTTTCGGTTTATGGACAAATTGTTTTTTTTCAGGAATATCACTTAGTATTTTTTCACTTTCAGCTTTTTCTTCTTTTTTTTCTTCAATTTTTAAAATTTCCGGTTTATTTTCTGTTTTTTCTTCAATCTTAGAAGTTTCCGGTTTATCTTCTCTTATCTGTTTTTTAAAAGGCGGCTTATTATTATTTTTTCCATGGGGTTGAATATTTTTATTAACCGACTGTGTTTCCGAAATTGAAACGGTTTCATTTATGGTTCCTGTTTTTTCGTCCTTTTCAGATTCATTGTCTTCAGAAATAAATGATTTTAATTCTTTCTTTGTTCCTTTAATGGCAGCTTGATCTAATATTTCGTATATTAAATCTTGTTTTTTCATTCTGTCGGGTTTTTTTATATCCAAACTTTTTCCGACTTCACGTAAATCGGTAACCTTCATGTTTTGAAGCTCAAGAATATCGTACATATTATTTTTTTTAATTATTAGTTATCAGTAGAAGTTTATTCAGATGTGAAATATTATAAAATCAATTTAAGATTTTAAATTTATATGATAAAAGAAAAATGACAGACTTTTCAATCATCAAATCAAGATAAATATATAAAAGTGAAAAAACCTTGAAATAAATTATATGAAATTGTAAGGGTTTTGAAATTTTATGCAAGTATAAGGATAAAGTTTGTAATCTGAAAAAATTTATTCAATTTATTTTAATGAATTGCTCTAAAAAAACAAAATACTTATTATTGATTTATTCAGATTTTAGAGAATAAATCATTTAATTGGTATTTAATTATTTTTTTACATTTGCAAACTTATTAAAATTGCATAAAAGTGAAAGAAATATTTATAGAAGTCAGAGATTTTATTAAAAAAGATTTCAATTTGTTTGCCTACGCATACACATTTGTGCTTTTAGGAATTCTTCTTTACTTTAATTACAAATTTAATTTTGAAAAAACATATATTGACAGGACATACGGGTCGTATAAAGGATTCTGGGTTTATCCCTTATATTATTTAACACCCTATTATTTTGTTATGATTCCTGTTTTATTCATAAAAAATGAGCAACATAAATTGCTTCAAAAAGAGTTTTGGGTAAAAAGTATAATATACATCGGCACATTCGGTATAACTGTGGCTTTTTGGCAACATAGAAAATGGTTTGATTTTTCAGAGTTTCCTGCTGCAGACCGTTTTTTTATTCTACGAATTTTTGATGAAATTAAACGTTTTGTTCCGTTTTTGATAATTTTTTATGCCGTGAAGCGATATTATGATAAGGAAGACACTCATTTGTTGGGCTTACGATTTAAAGGAAATAATTACCGTCCGTTTTTTTTAATGTTGCTGTTAATGTTGCCTTTAATTGCTTTAGCATCTTTTCAGACAGATTTTCAACATACCTACCCTCAATTCAAATATTGGTTTTACGGCGGTGCATTCGAAATGACAAAACTACAAACCATGGGTGTTTTTGAAATGGCATACGGTTTAGATTTCGTAAGTGTTGAATTATTATTCAGAGGTGCATTAATTATAGGTATGGCAAAAATTTTAGGAAAAGATGCCGTTTTACCTATGGCTGCCGCATATGTTATTTTACATTTCGGAAAACCCTTAGGTGAAGCAATCAGTTCATTTTTCGGGGGTTTTATTTTAGGAGTTCACTCTCTTTCAAAACGAAATATTTTCGGAGGAATCGTTATTCATGTCGGAATAGCTTATTTAATGGAAATTGCTGCCGTTTTACAACATTTTTACGGATAATTTTTATATCAAACTATATTTTGCAAACCATGAGAATAGATATTTTAAGTGTTTTACCTGATTTATTGAACAGCCCGTTCAATCATTCAATTGTTAAACGTGTTCAAGATAAAGGTTTAGTCGAAATATTTATACATGATTTAAGAGATTTCTCAACCGATAAACATCGCCGCGTTGATGATTATGCCTTCGGAGGCGAAGCAGGAATGGTTATGATGATTGAGCCGGTTGATCGTGCAATAAATTTTCTGACTCAACAAAGAATTTATGATGAAATTATTTATACTTCCCCCGATGGCGAGCAATTTAATCAGCAAACAGCCAATAAACTATCTTTATCCAAAAATATATTAATTCTTTGCGGACATTATAAAGGTATTGATCAACGAATCAGAGACAGGTATATTACAAAAGAACTTTCAATCGGTGATTATGTTTTAACCGGAGGTGAACTTGCTGCTGCTGTAATTGTTGACAGTATTATTCGATTAATACCGGGAGCTATTTCCGATGAAACATCAGCTCTGTCAGATTCTTTTCAAGACGGTTTATTGGCACCGCCGGTTTACACCCGCCCTGCCGAATACAAAGGAATGAAGGTTCCTGATGTGTTATTATCGGGGAATTTTTATGAAATTGAAAAGTGGCGTTTAGAACAATCACTTAAAAAAACAAAAGAATTACGTCCTGATATTTACAACGACCAATTTGTTGATTAATCGGAATCAAATTTCTTAAATTTCTAAAACTGAAATTTTTTGATTATAAATAGGTATATTTACAAAAAATCATTTAGGTTTGTATAACTCAAAAAAAAATAATCAATGAACCCTGATAAGTTGTATTACAGCATCGGAGAAGTTGCCGAAATGTTTGACGTAAATGTTTCATTAATAAGATATTGGGAGAACCAATTTGATGTTTTAAAACCAAAAAAGAATAAAAAAGGCAACCGAATGTTTACACCGGAAGATATTGATAATCTTCATCTGATTTATCATTTGGTAAAAGAAAAACGCTTAACATTAGAAGGAGTAAAGTTAAAACTTAAAGAAAATAAAACAGCGACCATGCAAAATTTTGAAATTGTAAAGAAATTAAAAACGATAAAATCAATGCTTTTAGAAATAAGAGATTCGATATAAACCGACAAATTCTTATTACTTTCTTGTACAAAAGTTTTGAATAAAAGTTTTATTCTTTATTATATTTAGTTCATTCAATATATTATTATTTTTTTTCGGCATTTCTTTTAAATGTATTACTATGGTTAATTTTATAGCCCTGATAAAAAAAAGCCCTGATAAATAAATCAAGGCTTATTTTAGAATTATTAAACTATTTTATTTTTTCTTTCCGCCTAAATACTCTCTGCTTTTAATTTTTGTAACCGATGCCGAAAGCTTTTGTTTTACAGTATCAAAAACAATAGGCGTTGCTACAAATAATGATGAATATGTTCCTACAACGACACCGATTAACAGAGCAAAAATAAATCCTTGAATTGCCTCTCCTCCGAAAATAAATATTGCAAGCAATACAATAAATGTACTGAACGACGTACTGAATGTTCTTGCCAAAGTACTGTTTAAAGCATCATTATAAATATCTATTCGTTCTCTTGTTTTAATAAATTGACGGTATTCACGAATACGGTCAAAAATAATTACCGTATCATTAACTGAATATCCGACAACTGTTAAAATTGCAGCAATAAACGCCTGATTAATTTCCATTGAAAACGGCATAATCGTATATAACAGCGAATATAATCCGATTACTATGATAACGTCATGTGCCAGAGCAACCACTGCACCTAAACCAAATTGCCAATTTCTGAATCGGATAAATATATACAAAAAAATTACGATTAAAGAAAAGAACACTGCCCACAGAGCAGCAGTTTTAATATCATCAGCAATTGTCGGTCCTACTTTTTGAGAACGTTTTTTCCCTAAAACATTTTCGGCTTGATCTTCATCCGAAGCAGGAACAAAATTATTTTTACTATCTGATTTATAACCGTTTAAAAACAAATCTTGGGTAACACTTTCTTGCAGAAATTTACCTTCTTTTAATCCTTCATACATTTTTTGTTCAACAATATTATCTGCATTTTCTTCAGAGCTGTTAACCATATACTTTGTAATAATCTTAACCTGATTAGTACTTCCGTATGTTTTAACTTCAGGTGCTTCTTCAAAAACTTTAGATAATGAAGCCGAAACATCTGCTGTATTTACAGCTTTATCAAATTGAACGATATAAGTTCTTCCGCCTTTAAAATCAACACCGTAATTTAATCCTTTTGTAAATAATGAGAATAAACTTATAACGATTAATGTTCCCGAAAGTATGTATGCAATTTTACGTTTTCCTATAAAATTAATTTTAGTATTTTGAAGTGCGTTTTCAGTCATTTTTGTATAAAAGCTTATTACTTTACCTTTAATCAATCGGTTATTAAAGATTAATCGAGTTACAAAAATTGCAGAGAATAATGAAGTTAAAATACCGATAATTAAAGTCGTGGCAAATCCTTGAATCGGTCCGTGACCGAATACAAATAGGATAATACCTGTAATTAAAGTAGTAATATTTGCATCAATAATAGCCGAATAAGCATTTTTATATCCGTCAACTAAGGCTAATTTTAAGCCTTTTCCTAATTTTAATTCTTCTTTAATACGTTCAAAAATCAAAACATTTGCATCAACCGACATACCGATTGTTAAAACAATCCCGGCAATACCCGGCAAAGTTAAAACTGCTCTTAATGATGCTAACACGCCGAAGATTAGGAGAATATTAATAATTAAAGCAATATCGGCAACTATACCGGCATTTTTATAGAAAAATACCATATAAATCAAAACCAAAATAAATGCAATGATAAATGAAATAATACCGTTATTCACAGCTTCCTGACCTAATGATGCACCTACAACTTCTTCTTCAATGATAACAGCCGGAGCTTGTAATTTTCCTGATTTTAAAATGTTAGATAAATCTTCTGCTTCGTCATGGGAAAAATTACCTGATATTTGCGAACTGCCTCCTCTGATTTCGTCATTAACATTAGGAGCGGAATAAACGCTTCCGTCTAAAACAATAGCAACCTGATTTCCGATATTTTCTTTTGTAATAATAGCCCATTTACCTGATGCATCAGCATTCATAGACATTGAAACTTGCCATTGACCTGTATTCGGGTCTGTCAGAGCTCTTGCTTGAACAACGACATCTCCTTCAAGTGAGGGCTTGCCTCCTTTTTTTGCTTTTAAAGCAATAAGTTTGAAATAATTATCTCGTTTTTCATCATCTTTTTGAAACTCTTCCATCGATTTAAATTCCCATGAAACAACTAATTCTTTCGGGAAAATTGATTTGATTTGTCTCAGATTCAAAATTTCATTAACTTTTGCTGTATCTTTAATATGAGCATAACCTATTGTTGCTGAATTAATCGGTTGATTATTTTTATCCAAATAAGGGATTAAGAGAGCAAATAAGGGATTTTGTTTTTGATATTCTTCAAAACCTTCTTTCTCTTTAAGTGCTGCGTTTGAATCATCAATATTTAACAAAGGATTTTCGTTTTTAACCGTGTCATTTACAGATAATAAACTTTCTGTTGTGTCCTTTTTTACAATAGTATCATTTGCTTGAACCAATAAATCAGCCTTTTTTGTAGTGTCGGTTAAAGTTGTATCGGCATGTTTCAATGAATTAATTTCTCTAAGCTTTGTATTTGCTTGATAAAAGTATTCATAAACTTTAGGGAAATCATAAGTTTCCCAGAATTGAAGGTTTGCCGTACCTTGTAATAATTTTCTGACACGTTTGGGTTCTTTTACACCAGGAAGTTCAATTAAAATGCGTCCTGAATTACCTTCCAATTTTTGAATTGTGGGCTGAACGACACCAAATTTATCTATTCTTGAACGTAACACATTCAATGAGTTATTGATAGCATCTTTTGATTCTTGACGAATTATTTTCAAAACATCGTCATCTGATGTTTCACTGTTAATGCGGTCTTTTAAACTATATGTAGCAAAAATTGTGTTTAATTTCAAATTTGGGTCAATTTTCTTAAATGACTCATAAAATAATGTAACAAAATCAACTGTTGCATCTTTTTGCTTTTCTTTTGCCATTTTTATTGCCGCTTTGAATGTAGGATTTGAACTGTTATCCGAAAGATTTACAATCAAATCAGAAACAGAAACTTCCAAAATAACATTCATACCGCCTTTTAAATCAAGCCCCATATTAATTTCTCGTTGCTGACACTCTTTAAAAGTATATTTTGGAAACGGATAGGCTTTAATATTTGCAACTGAATCTAAATAATTACGCTCCCTATCAAAATCACCTCCGGCATATTCTTTAGCTGCGCTTTTAACACGCCATGTAGCAAAGGTAAATGATAATTGGTAAATACTTGCCAAGGCTAAAATGACGGCAAGAAAAGTAATAACTCCTTTGTTTTGCATATCTTAATCTTCTTTAATTCTAAATTATAATTTTGATTTTCAGGGGTGCAAAGTTATTTAATTTTTTTTAAAAGAAGTAAATTTTATTCAGAAATATAACAAATTTTTAAGTTTATTTTGAAATACTTTGTTTTTTAAAATAAAAAAAGTTCGAGTACCCCCGAACTTTTATATTTATTTAAACTTTTAAAAATTATAAATTCATATTATCATAAACGTCCATAACAATTTTAACAGCTTCAGCCGAAGCTTTTAAATCGTTAGTTTCTTGTTCGTTCAAATTTAATTCAATAATTTCTTCGATACCGTTTTTTCCCAAAATTACCGGAACACCTAAATATATTTTTTTCATATTGTATTGGCCGTCAAGATAGGCGCAAACAGGAAATGTTCGTTTTTCATCTTTAATTATTGCTTCAACCATTTGTGCAGCGGCAGCTCCCGGAGCATACCAAGCTGATGTTCCCATTAATTTAACTAACTCTCCCCCGCCTTGTTTGGTTCGTTCAACTATTTGATTTAAACGATCTTCTTTGATATAATGCGTTATCGGAATACCGTTAACTTTTGTATAACGCGGAAGCGGAACCATTGTATCACCGTGTCCTCCCATTAATAGTGCCTGAATATCTTTTGGCGAAGTTCCCATTTCATCAGCTAAAAACGCTCTGTAACGTGCGGTATCTAATATTCCGGCCATTCCGAATACTTTACTTGAAGGAAGACCCGCAATTTTAAAAGCCGCATAAGTCATTACATCTAAAGGATTTGAAACGATAATTACAATTG
The DNA here is from genome assembly GCA_020720665.1 of Acetofilamentum sp. Lineage (GTDB taxonomy): Bacteria > Bacteroidota > Bacteroidia > Bacteroidales > JAADGE01 > JAADGE01. The sequence continues at coordinate 8,819 of DYOF01000076.1, forward strand.
CATTCGGCGATTGCTCAACGGATTTTTTAGTAACCTCATTTACAATTTTTGCATTGGTTGAAATTAAATCGTCTCTTGACATTCCCGGTTTTCTGGGTAAACCGGATGTGATTACAATTACATCCGACCCTGCGGTTTTTGTATAATCATTAGTTGATCCGATTACTCTGGTACTAAATCCTTCAATAGCAGATGTTTGCCAAATATCTAATGCTTTTCCTTCGGCTAAACCTTCTTTTATATCTAATAATACGACTTCTTTGACGATGTCTTTTACCGCAACTTTTTCTGCAACAGTTGCACCTACGTTACCGGCTCCTATTACTGTAACTTTACTCATAATATTTTTATTTAGAATTTTGATGATTATTTTTTTGCTAAAATTAAGCTAATTTTTTTTAGTTAAAACATATTTCGCAACATATACAGATATATTCATTTAAAAAACAAAACTTAATTTTTAGTACTTTTTTGAATTTCCCTATGCATAAATTTATTATAAATTATACTGATACCGATTACAAAAATTACAGAAATTATTCCCATAGCGGCATTATAAAACTGCGGTAATGATAAGGCAAAACGAATTAGTATCGTAGCAACTGCAAAACCGGTATTTCTGAACACCACGCAATATAGATGATTATAGCGTAAGGCAATTATTACAATTAAAATATCCGTAAAAATCAATACCGTATAAAACATCGAAAAAAACTTGAACGTTTCTGCTCCGTTAAAATACAGTACAATGTCATATATTCCGATACCGATAAAAGCGAATATCATAAAAACGGCTAAACCTTTTTTTGCCGATATGAAATTTTTATTATCTTCTGTTGTTTTTGTAATTTTTTCATGTTTTTGCATGCGAGTAAAAATAAGCACTCCGGCAAATATTATCAGGGCACCGAAAATATTGGTTAAAATATTGCCGGCATGTTCAATAATTATTTCGGGCAAAATAGGTAAATCTACTTGCGCAAATTCTTTAAATCCCTGCCTCAGTAATATTAATGATAATATTTCAAATTGTTTGGCTATTGAGTTCGTTATGGAATGTGATAATACAAAAACCATTTCGATAATCTCAATAGCAAGCAGCAGTTTAAAAACAGACTCAACTGCAAAAAAATAACTGTCAGGCAAATATTTTGATACAGAATCAGAAATATTCAAATTATTATTCAAAAATGTTAAAAAAACAGAAAGGATGAAAATGAATACTAAAAATGTACTGATAAATCTATATCCTTTGACGCTTTCTACTTTATGATATAAATAGTCAAATATTACATCAGATATTGCATATACTCTTCTCATGTGTAAAATTTTAGGTAAATATATAAAAAAAGGACTGAAAAACAGCCCTTAAATTTTTTTTTTACCATCTGATAAGTGCCGAAGCCCATGTAAAACCGCTGCCGAAAGCTGCCAAAGCAAAGAGTTGTCCTTCTTTAATTCGACCTTGCTCCCATAAATCACTTAACAATATCGGTAAAGTAGCAGCAGTTGTATTACCGTACTTCTGAATATTATTATACACTTTTTCATCGGGTAATTTTAAAAATCGTTGAACCATTTGAGAAATTCTCAGATTTGCCTGATGCGGTAAAAACATATCAATATCATCCGGAGTTAAATTATTTGCGGCTAATGCAGTCATAGTCGCTTCGGGCATACGTGTAATAGCATTTTTAAATACCAATTGGCCGTCCATTTGAGGGTGTATCAATTCGTGTTTTTCATCTATTCCTTCGTAAGCTATTTTACCTGATGAATTTGTACCGGGTTCTCTGATACATAAAGCATCAGCATATTCACCTTGCGAAAATAAATGTGTTGATAAAATTCCTTTACCTTTTTCTTCTGTTCTTTCTAAAACAACCGCTCCGGCACCGTCTCCGAACAAAACAGCCATTCCTCTGCCTCGAGTTGTCATATCTAAAGCAATATTTTGAGTTTCCGAACCGATAACCAACATCCGTTTGTACATTCCGGTTTTAATAAATTGATCGGCTATTGATAATGAATAAATAAAGCCCGAGCATTGTGCTCTCACATCAATTGCGGGTTTTGTGCCCATTTTGAGCATATCCTGCAACAAAACACCGCTTCCGGGAAAATAATAATCAGGACTTAAAGTTGCAAAAACAATTGCATCAATATCATCAGCTGTAACCTTTGCCCGTTCCATAGCCATTAATGATGCTTTGTAAGCCATTTTAGCAGTAGAACCTTTTTCATCCGGTTTATAAAAACGCCTTTCTTTTATACCGGTTCTCTCCTGAATCCATTCATCAGAAGTATCCATTATTTTTTCTAAATCATGATTTGTAACAATCGTATCAGGAACATAGTGACCGATTCCCGTAATTTTGGAATTAAACATATAACTATTTTAAATTTTTTGAATAAAAAAAACATTCGAAATTAAAACTTTTTTAATTAACTGAAAAATTTAATGTTACGGAAGTGTCTATTAACCGACTAAAAAATGAAGTCGAAAAAATGTAAATATATGAATTTTAATTTATTACTATATAAC
>DYOF01000077.1 GCA_020720665.1 Acetofilamentum sp.
GTAATTAATTAATAATCTGCAAATTGAATTGATATTGCTATTTATAATGCTTGTTTTTCTCCGCAGATAGGAACACCTGAAAACTCTACGCAATTATGTAAGGTGATTTGTTTAGTCATGTCCTTGTGTGTAAAAATCGTTTTACCCGGGTGTTTCATCTGTCTATAAATTTGTAATTAATTAATAATCTGCAAATTGAATTGATATTGCTATTTATAATGCTTGTTCTTTCCTGCAAATAAAAACACTTTCACCAATTAATATCTTCCGGTAGTCATACTCATGTGTGTGAAAAATTTTCTTATATGTGTGTTTCATAAATACATATCTAAATTTTTCAAAGTTAATAAAAAAATAATTATTATTTTAATTCTTTATATGTTGATAGTTGATAAAAATTCACTTGATGCTGAAATTAATTGAATCAGAAATAATATTCATCAGTTATATTGTTGATATTCAACATTTATCAATTTTTATACGATTTTTATATTGGTTTAAACCGGCAATTAGGGTTGATAATTATAAAATGAACAGCAAAAACCTCACTCGCTGCGTTATGTCATCTGATTAATTTACATAAATAAAATTAAACTCACCGCCATCACCATCATCCCGCTGATTAAACCGTAAACCGCCAAATGCGGTTGACCGTATTCGCGAGCTGTAGGTAATAATTCATCCAAAGAAATAAAAACCATAATTCCGGCTACGGCTGCAAATAAAACACCAAAAATTATTTGGTTCAAATACGGCATTAAAACTAAAAACCCGATTAAAGCACCGACAGGTTCGGCTAATCCTGATAGAAATGAATACCAAAACGCTTTCTTTTTATTACCGGTAGCATAATATAAGGGTATAGAAACAGCAATTCCTTCGGGGATATTATGAATTGCAATAGCCACAGCAATGGCAATACCTAAAGCGGGGTCAGATAAAGCTGCTGTAAACGTTGCCAATCCTTCGGGAAAATTATGTATGCCGATAGCAATAGCCGATAACATTCCCATTTTCAATAATTTTTTCTTTTTTGCATTTTCTACTTCAGATTCAAGGTTTTCAACTTTATGAATTTCGTGAGGGTTTTGAAATTCAGGAATTAATTTATCGATTAGAGCAATTAATAACATTCCGGAAAAAAATGCCGTTACAGTATATATTGTTCCGGTTTTCAAACCATAAACTTCGACTAAATTATCTTGTGCTTTAGAAAAAATTTCAATCATTGAAACGTAAATCATAACACCGGCAGAAAAGCCCAGAGAAACCGATAAAAATTTAGTATTTGTTTTCTTTGTAAAGAAAGCCAAAACACTTCCTATACCGGTAGATAAACCTGCAAAAAGAGTGAGCAAAAAAGCTTGAATTATTATGTCTGTACTCATTTAATTTTTATCTGAATAAAACAGTTCTTTAATTTTCAATAATTTATTTTCAAGACTCATATTCCCGTCTATTTTGTGAATAATATGTCCGTCTTTTTCCATTTTTCTGAACCATGTCATTTGTCGTTTTGAGAATTGATGAATGGCAGTTTCTAAATAAAAAACCATGTCATCATAATTTAGTTCACCGGTTAAATATTCTGTAATGAATTTATATTCTAATCCGTAATATTTTAATGTTTCAACAGGTACATTTTGCTCAATTAATTTTTTAATTTCATCAATCATGCCGGTTTCGAGTCTTGCTTTTAAGCGATCGCTAATTCTTTTTCGTCTCGCAGTTCTGTCGAAAACAATTTGAATATTTAAACTGTTTATTTTAGGATAGTCAAATTCAGTTTGCGGATGTTTTTGATAAAATAAAGCAATTTCAACAGCCCTTATTAAGCGTTTACGATTTGAAATATCGCTTCTGTTATGCAATTCTTTATCTGTTTTTAGAATTTGTATCAGCTCTTGCTCTGTTTTATCTTCAAGTTGTTGTTTTAATTCTTCATTATGAGGAACATTAATTAATTTATATCCTTTCAATACGGCATCAATATACATTCCTGTTCCTCCTGTTAATATGGGAAGAATTTGCCGTTTTTTTAAATCTGTATAAACAGTTAAAAAATCCTTTTGATATTCATACACATTATATTTATACCCTGCATCTGCAATATCAATTAAATGGTATTTAATCAATTGTCCGTTAACATTATAATCGTCTAAATCTTTTCCGGTTCCGATATTCATACCTCGATAAACTTGCCTGGAGTCGGCACTGATTATTTCACCCTTTAATTCATGGGCTAAATGAGCTGCAACTGAGGTTTTTCCGCCGGCAGTTGCTCCAAGAACAGTAATTATATCGTATTTTGATGATTTCATTTTTCGGATTACAAAGATAATTATAAATTTGCAAGCTATGTCCAATAAAATAAATATTAAGAATAAAAAAGCAAAGCATGATTATGAATTGCTTGATAAATTTACAGCCGGCATTCAATTATACGGAACAGAAATAAAATCAATCAGAGCAGGAAAGGTCAGCTTGAATGATTCTTATTGCGTTCTTATATCAAAAAAAGTCAAACAACAATCTTTTGAAGTTTGGGTAAGAATGCATATTGCCGAATATGTTAACGGTACTTATTCCAATCATGATCCTAAACGGGACAGAAAATTATTGCTGAACCGCCGAGAAATTGATAAAATTGTAAAAAAGGTTCAGGCGAGTGCATTAACAATTGTTCCTACCCGACTTTTTATTAACGACAGAGGAATTGCCAAAATAGAAATTGCTATTGCTCGAGGCAGAAAATATCACGATAAACGTGAAAATATGAAACAAAATGATGATAAAAGAGAAATGGACAGATTAAAAAAGCTAAAATTATAAATTTAGTTTCTTCCGATGATTTCAAATTTTTTGATAATTTTTTCTCCGTGTTCATCCAGCAAGGTTAAACTATGAACACCGGGTTTCGGGCTTAACTCAATTTGATGAATACCTACAGTTACACCGAGCGGTTTATCATCTATATACCAAAAAATTTTAATGTTTTTATTTCTGTGTGTTGCTTCAAAAACCGTTTTCCCTATTTGACCGTTTAATTCAATCGGCACATATATAACTGTATTATGGTAGGGATAAATCAATTCCATATTTTTTTCCGGTGTATCTGCATTTTCCTCACAATCCGTTCGAAACGGCGGTAAATATTGATACGAAGCATTATGTTTTTTATAATAAAACTCAACAGTCGGCGGTAAAACAAACCACGACACCGAGTGCATAGTGTTAACAGATTCACATTCCCCGTTAACCCTATATTGTTCATCACTGTCAAGATGGATTATTGTATGATACGGGCACGGATCGGAACGTATTCCCGCTATCGGAATGTATTGCTTTTCGATTTCGTTGCAAACGGGTGAAGCCAAATGACCGCTGATTTTACAAATATCGGCTTCAATCATGTCATTTAAGGGTTCTTGAAACCAATTTTCAGCATCGGGTAAAACGTCAAAAACATTAAATAATATAGGTGCGGCAGCTTTAAGACCGACAATCCCCGGTCGGCCTTCACCATCAGCATTTCCTACCCAAACACCTACAACATATTTCGGTGTAACACCAATTGCCCATGCATCACGAAAACCAAAACTCGTTCCGGTTTTCCACGCAATTTTTTCAGACGAACGAAACATTTCCCAATTCGACTCATCATCAGGGCGTTCTACATCTATCATTGCCTGAAACGTATAATAAACAGCAGATGCCGAAAAAAACGAATGATTTTCAAAAATTATCTTTTTATCTGCTTTTGTATTTTCAGAATAATATTTCAGCGGATGAAAATCTTTTTTATTGTATTGATATCCGTATTCTTCATAATGCAATAAAGTTCTTGCCATAGAAGCATAAATACCGCATAATTCCCATAAACTGCCTTCACAACCTCCTAAAATAAGTGATAAACCATAATGATCCGGAATTTGATGAAGAGATGATAAACCTATAGCTTTTAATTTGTTATAAAACTTTTCAATGCCGTACGTTTGTAGCATTCTGACTGCGGGAATATTTAAGGACCGAGCTAATGCTTTATGCGCCGGAACGGCTCCGTCATACGCCCGTTGATAATTTTTTGGAGTATATCCGCCTATTCTGGTAGGAATATCAAAAACTAATGTGTTCGGTAATATGTCACCTTCTGTCAGCATCGCTGCATACAAAAAAGGTTTTAGAATGCTTCCGGTACTCCTTTCAGCCTGAATAATATCAACCGAATTTTGATTTTTATCATCAGAAAAATCATTAATATTTCCGATATAGGCAATAACATTTCCGCTTTCTGTTTCAGATACTAAAACAGCGATATTATTTATGTTATTACCTGATAAACGTAATTTGTTTTCATTAACAATCTGATTTATTTTATTTTGAATTTCGTAATCCAAAGTAGTTTTATAACTTAATATTTTTTCTGTTTTGGCTCTCATTAATAAATGATGTGCAATATCGGGAAATGCTTTATTAATTTGCGGAACGTCTTCTTCGACAGCTAATTCATAGGTTTGATTATCAATGATTTGCTTTTGAAGTAATTTTAATAATAACCGATTTCGTTTTTGCAGCAGAGCTTCACGATTTCGTCCCGGATGAATTAAACCCGGACTGTTAGGTAAAACGGCTAATGTTGCGGATTGAGCCCATGATAATTTTTCAGAACCGACTCCGAAATACCTCCAAGATGCCGCTTCAAGACCAACGACATTTCCTCCGAACGGAGCATGAGAGGCATATAATGCAAGAATTTCATCTTTTGAATAGCTTAGTTCAAGCCTGAAAGCGAGAATAACTTCAATAAGTTTTTCATAAATTGTCCGTTTATGAATTTTCCTCGATAAACGAATCAGTTGCATAGTAAGCGTACTTCCGCCGCTTATTTTTTTTTGTTTAGAAATATTTTGTTTGAAGGCTCTTGCCAAACTTAAAAAATCTACACCGATGTGTTTATAAAATCGTTTATCTTCAAATGCGATTAATGATTGTTTAAATTTCTCGGGAACAGTTTTAGATTCAGGAAAACGATATTGACCGTCATCAGCGATATGAGCTCCGAGTAATTCACCGTTTCTGTCAATTAATACCGTACAAATAGGCTCATGAAAAAGAGGATTCGGTAAAATTTTCCAAAAAGCACATAAAAATAAAAATCCGAAACTTATTTTCAGAATAATATTAAAATTGTGTTTTAAAAAATTATGGAAATTCGGTAATTTAGATTTTATTATAGAACGTGTTGATAAGAAACCGTTAATGATTCTATTTTTCAACAATTTCATTTGTTCCTGCATGATAAATTAAGCCATATTGCTTTAATGATTCTTGAAATTCGACAACCGATAACTTACCGGTTCTCCATAAAGCTAATTCTTTATTAAGGTTTTCAATTTTAATTAACATCCAATGTTTTTCTTCATCAGAAATTGTTTTTTCTGCCGATAGTTTGTCTTCTTCATTTTTTGCTGCATCAGTTTTTTTAATAATTCCGGCAGATGCCAATAAATTATCCAAACCGCTTTTAAAACTTTTTTTTGCCATTGGTTTAATTATTTATTTCCGAATTTACTTTCCATGTCAATTACTTCCTGAACTATTCTGCTGTAATCATATGCACCGTTACTTCCCGGATCATATTGAAAAATATCTTGACCGACAGCAGGGGCTTCGGCTAATGCAATATTTGTTCTGACTTTTGTTTTAAAAACTCTATCGTCAAAATACATAATAATCGTATCTAAAACATCTTTATGCAATATTTTTCGCTTATCAAACATAGTAACAAAAACACCGCTGATTTCAACTCTTCGATTTACATTTACTTTAATATTGTTTACCACTTCTATTATTTTTGCAAGCCCTTTAATTGCTAAGTAATGCGGCTGTATCGGTATGATTACTTCATCAGATGCCGCAAACGCATTTAATGTAAGTAAACCTAATGAAGGCGGGCAATCAATAATAATATAATCGTATTGTGATTTTAAGGGATTTATTAAACGGGCTATTGAATTTTCATCATTATCTTTCGATTTGAGTTCTATTTCGGCAATTGCAAGATTTGATGAAGCCGGAATAATATCAATATTTTCACGAATATGAAACGGTTCCAAACCGTTGCCGTTAGAATGGGCATCATAAATATGTTTTTCTGATTCTGATAAACCGTAACTGATTGTTAAATTCGCTTGAGGGTCTAAATCAATTAACAATACTTTTCGTCCGTGTTTTGCCAAACCTGCACCGATATTAACAACACTGGTAGTTTTACCGACTCCTCCTTTATGATTGCTGATTGATATAATTCTGTTCATATAAATTTAATTGTTTGTATTATAATATTTTAATTTTTACTCTTATTACCTTGCAAAAATACTAAATTAATGTAAATTTTATAAATAAACCTATTCATCAATAAAATTTATTTCTTAAAGAAAAAAATTGTATTTTCGTCATTAAATCATTAAAAATAATAACCATGAAAAAGCTTTTTGTTTTAATATTTGTTTTTACGGTATTTCAAGTATCCTTTATTACTGCACAAAATGACAAAACTACAGCAGTTGAAATTTCAAAAGGAAAAAATATAAAATATTTGAAAGTAAGTAAAAAAGTGAAATTGAATTATGAAGCTGATAAAATTTCCGGCGAAATTGACAGTATCAGCCCGCAAAGTATTTTTATTAACAATGAAGAATATCACATTGATAAGATTGAATCAATAAATATTAAATTTCAAGGAACCCAAATTGCCGGAGGAATAATAGGAGGCGGAGGACTTGTAATTACAGGTTTCGGAACGTATTTAATTCTTGACGGGCTTCAAAAACAAACTTTAGGCGGTGCATTTGAAGTTGTTTTCGGTGTTATTGTTGATGTTATAGGAATTCCTATTTTAACAATAGGTTCAGCTCTTTTATTCATAGGCAAAAAATACAAAAAAACAAAAGGTTGGAAATATAAAACGGTACAATTAGAATAATACTTTTCAATTGTCTTTTTGATTTTTTTTTATCAAACGGCAAATAATCTTACTTTTGCTCAAAACTTAGATTTTTAAATATGAAACACCCATATAAATTTATTTTTCACACAAAGGAGCATAAGAAAAAAAAACTTTAATAAATTTAGTAAAAAGAAAGTGTTCTTATATGCTGAGAAAAACAAGTATTATAAATCACAATAAATGTTCAAATTTCAGATTATTAATTGACTACATATTTTTAGACACATGAATAAAATACTATTTGTTGCACTAATTTATATTCCGTTTATTTCTTTTTCGCAAGGTCAAAGTCCGAACTCTGTTAAATGGAAAGAAATTAATACAGAATATGCTCAAATTATCTTCCCCGAAGAACTTTCGGAACAAGCTCAAAAATCAGCCAATTTAATCAATCGTTTATATACCGACGAAACTAAAACCTTAATTACGAAGCCTAAAAAAGTTCCGATTATACTTTATAATCAATCAACTGTTTCAAACGGGTTTGCAGGGTTGCGTCCCAGGCGTTCGGTTTGGTTTTCGACACCCTCTCAATATGCCGCCGATTTAGGAACAAATGATTGGATATATACACTGGCTGTTCATGAATACAGACATATTGTTCAATATTCAAAAAGCAACCGTTATTTTACAAAATTTTTAAGTACAACATTAGGTCAAACCGGCTTGTTAATCGGCGAATATTCCATTCCATATTGGTTTTTTGAAGGCGATGCGGTTTGTACGGAAACTTCATTAACACAAGGAGGCAGAGGGCGTATTGCACAATTTGATATGCCTATAAGAACCATTCTGCAAAATGATAAAAAAATATCGTATGATGTGGCAAAATTAGGGTCTTATAAAACTTTTTTTCCGAGTTATTATCATTTAGGATATTTATTAACATCCGAAGCCCGAGTTATGTTTGGTTCAGATATTTGGGATAAAACATTAACGCACACTTCTAAAATTTCATTTTGGCCGTTTGCATTTTCAAGAGGGCTAAAAAAAACTACCGGTTTAAACGAAAAGCAATTGTATGAAAAAGTTATGAATCATTTAGATACCGTTTGGGATGACAGAAAGAGCAAAACGACCATGAAAAATGTTGAAATCATAAATAAAGCAGAAAAAAAATCGTGGACAAAATATACCGAAGCTGAATATTTAAACGAAAATCAAATAATTGCAAAAAAATCAAGCTTAAAAAGCGATATAACAAGCTTTTATATCATTGATAAAACAGGAAAAGAAACAAAATTAAAAGCCACTGATGCCGGAATGATTTCAAGCGCAACCGATAAAATTGTTTGGGACAGAAAATATTCAGACCCTCGCTGGCAAGTACGCGATTATTCTGACATTATAATCTTTGATATAAACACCAAAAAAGAAAAACGACTGACTAAAAAACAAAAATTATTTGCACCGGCACTCTCACCCGACGGGAAAAAAACAGCTGCCGTTCAGTACGATACTAAAATGAACAGCTCAATTGTAGTTTTAAACTCTGAAACCGGTGAAACTATCGAAACCTATACTAATTTTTCAGGCGATTTTTTAAGAACACCATCATGGAACATAGAAGGAAATAAAATTGTATTTACCAGAACTAACGAAATCGGAACTGCACCGGCAATACTTGATACCGAAACAGGAATCGTTCAAAATCTGACAGAATATTCAGATGAAAATATAGGCAGACCTGTTTTTTACAAGAATTTCATTCTTTATAATTCACCATATAACGGAATCGGTAATATTTATGCCATAAAAATTGATACAGGTGATAAATTTCAAATTACATCCGAAACATACGGAGCTTATAATCCAAAAGTTTTGAACAACAATTTGTTATATATAAGATACGATATAAACGGATACGATATTGCCCAAACCGTATTAAACGAAACTTTATTTACGCCATTAAATGAAGTTTCTAAGTACACTTTCAAAACAGCCGAAATACTTCAGCAACAAGAACAAGGGAAAAATGTTTTACATCCGGATATAATTGAGAATAAAACATTTCCGATAAGTAAATATAAAAAGAACAAACATGCATTAAATATTCACAGTTGGGGTTTAACAACAAATTATCCGACTACGTTTGATGCATCATTCAGACCCAAAATCGGAGCAGATATATATTCTGCAAATGTTTTAAATACCGTTTTCGGAGTTGCCGGAATAAGGTTTAATACCGATACGCGTACATTCGGTTCAAAAGTTTCGTTAATTTTAAAGAAATTCTATCCGCAATTTGATATAACTTCTGAATGGGAACAAAGAGAAACCGGAGTTTCAACAGCAAATAACAGTTTCGGCATGACACTGCCTTTAAACTTATCAAAAGGCATTCATTACAAAGGATTAAATTTGGGTGCAAGATTTTTGAATTCATATATTGTTTATGATGTAAATGATTATTTTATACCGACAAACAGTTTTTCGGCATTCAGTTTGTCAGGAAGTATTTATAAATTCAGGTGGCAAGCAAATCAAGATATTAACCCCAAATTCGGACACTTTTTGTATGCTTCCTATTCACAAACACCTAATCAATCAATTTATCAGGGTTCTCAGCTGACCGTAAGCGGTTCCTTATACCTTCCGGGCATAATTGAACATCATTCGATAAATATTAAAGCCGGTTTTGAAGAACAAACTTCAAATATTTTTCAAAATATTTTTTCAAATCAAATTTCATATCCGAGAGGTCACCTTTTTTATTCTTACTTAAAAATTTCAAAAATCAGTGCCGATTATTCGTTCCCGGTTTGGTATCCTGATATCAACATAGGTTCTTTATTGTTTGTCAAACGTTTAAGAGCAAATTTTTATTACGATTATGCAAATGTGAATTATCCGATATTTTCTGATACGTATAATTTTCAATCTGCCGGAGCAGAACTCATATTTCAGGTATATTTCTTTCGATTAGGAGAACCTATTGAAATCGGCGGGCGAATTTCGTATATAACCGAAGGTAACATTTTAAATACAACAGGGAGGTTTTCACCCGAATTTATTGTTTTAAATATTCCGTTTTAAGATATAAAAACAAAAAAAATGGTCAGGCAATTGTATGTTATAGCATTATAATTATTTGTTTATCAATTCAATATCTTGTTTTGTTAGTTTGTAAATCTTGTAAACTAAACTATCAATTTCTTGTTCCAATTTTTGTGTGTCAGCATTTGGATTTTCTTTTTTGACTTCAAGGATTTTATCAACAAGTTTTATGAATGGTTGTTGTTCTTTATTAGAAACTTCGACAATCGGAAATTTTTCTATCATATTTTTATTAATTGCCAAATAACCGCCTGCCAAATGTTTATTTCTGAATTTTTTTATTACATAATCGGATAAAAACTTGCTGTTTAATAATGCGAGTATAAATTTAGGTTCAAAATTAGAAAAGTCGTAAATTCCATAAGTTCCCACTCCAATAGCCAAAGGATTTTCACTCCATATTGCCTCTATTGATTTTGTCATTCCGGCAATAACAATTTTTTTATTGTTCCAAAAACTCCATTTTGTAGTTGCAACTGTTTTGTTATTGTTTTGAATAAATGCTTTTTTGTAAGTAGTTCTCATATACCTAACATTTTCATATTCAATAGAATATTTATCAATACAACCACTTACAACAAAAGGAATACTATTTTTGGTTTGTTTTTCGGTAATTAAAGGTTTCAATTTTTGTGCCTCAAATCCTGTTGCGCCCGACATTATTTTAATTCCAACCTCAGCAAACGTTTTGTAATTGGTTTGTTCTGTGTATTCTATAAGTTTATTTTCTGACAAATCTGCCTCTTTTTCTGCTCTGAATTGCTTAAAATCTGTTGTATCAGATTTATTTATTCCCGAAATGATAATAGGATAAACACTTGCTTTTTCAAAGACATTGATATGCGAAATATCTATTGAAGTTGATAAACCGGAATTTATTAACAATTCTTTTGTATTTTGAGCATAAATCGCGTCTAAAAATTTATTCGGTATTATCCACGTGTAAATACCATTTTGTTTTAATATTTCAGTGGCTCTTTTGAGAAATAAAATATAAATATCATAAGAGCCTGTCGCTTCGGGATAATTATTTTTAAAATATGCTTTTTGAAGGTCGTTTCGTGCCATCGAAACTGCACTTATATACGGCGGATTACCGATAATTAAATCGAAACCAATAAAATAACCGTTTTCGTCCAAGACTTCGGGAAATTCAAAACGCCATTCAAACGAATTAGAATAAATAGATTTTAATTTATCATTATATTGCTTTTGTAAGTCCTGTTTCTCATTTTCTAATCGTTTCAGTTTCATTTGCCACTGAGTTTGCTCATCTTTGTTGA
>DYOF01000198.1 GCA_020720665.1 Acetofilamentum sp.
ATCAATTCAATTTGCAGATTATTAATTAATTACAAATTTATAGACAGATGAAACATATTTTTTTTTATATTTTGTTTAGCTTTTTGTCAATTTCTGTTTTTAGTCAAAATATTCCTTCTCTTGAAAAACAATTAAAAATTACTTCGGGGCAAAATAAAATAATGGTTTTGAATGAACTTGCTTCTGCCTATTTGAAAAAAGATTTGATTAAAGCAATAGAATACGCAGAGGAAGCCCTTAAGATGACTAAAAAAAATAACACTTCTGAGCAAGTTATATCAGAGCTCTATTATACATTAGGAACTGCATATTATTTCAAAGGAGATTATAAAAGTTCCGAAAAGAATTTTGAAAACCATTTAAAAATAATTACAAAAGGTAATAATTATAATAAAATAGCAGAAGTCTATTACAATATAGCAATTATAGATGAAAGAGCTAAAAAATACAATGATGCCGTTAAAAATTTTAATAAAAGTATTGAGTATGCCAAAAAACTTCAAAATAATGACATATTGGCTAAAAATTATCAAGCATTGTCGGCAATAAATGAATTTTTAAATAAAGACGCCGATGCTTTACGGAACTTGAAAGATTATTTAAAAATAAAAGATAAGAATTTCAAAGAAACCCATGAAATTTTATTAGAAAAAATTGAAAAAGATAAATTAAATATCACAGAACTTGAGAAAGATACATTAGAAAAATCAAAACATATTGATTCATTGACTTACGAAAAAGAATTGATTGAACAATTGGCTCAAAAAGATAAAGAAATTTTTAATACAAAAGAAAAAATCCATCAAGCTGAAATAACTAAGCAAAAATACCGAGTTTCAATTATGATAATTGCCCTTGCATTATTATTGGTAATTACCGGATTTATAATCAGAAATATAATAAATAAAAGAAAAACTAATCGAATTCTTGTAAATAAAAACAGTGAAATACAACAACAAAAAGAAGAAATTGAAACACAAAATAATGTTTTAACACAACAAAAGGAATCGCTGGAAGAAAGTAATAATAATATTAAACAGAGTATTACATATGCCAAACGAATTCAAAAGGCTTTAATCAGGGGTGAAGATGTTTTAGCAGAAAATTTTTCAGAAAATTTCATATTATTTAAACCGAAAGATATTGTCAGCGGAGATTTTTTCTGGATAAGGAAAATAAAAAACATTATAGCCATCGCCGCAGTTGATTGTACAGGACACGGTGTTCCCGGTGCATTTATGAGTATGCTCGGTGTATCACTTTTAAATCAATATGTAACTTCCCGAAATCTTGATAATCCCGGAGAAATTCTAAATACCTTAAGAAAAAAAGTAAAAGAATATTTGCATCAAACCGGCGAGCTTATGGAATCAAAAGATGGTATGGATATGTCATTTGTATTAATAGATTCTGAAAGTTTGGAAGCTAAATATGCAGGTGCTAATAATTCCTTATATTTAGTGAGAGAAGGCAATTTAATTGAATATAAACCCACTAAAAACCCGATAGGAATTCATTATAAAGAAGTGAATTTTGAAACGCATTCTATAAATTTAAAGAAAAATGATTCTTTTTATCTTTTTTCTGACGGATTTGCCGATCAATTCGGAGGTACTGATTACAGAAAGTTTAAAGTTAATAATTTTAAACAAATGTTAACTGAAAATGCAAATTATCATATGAGCGAACAAAAAAATATCTTTGAAGACAAATTTCATAATTGGAAAGGAAATTACGAACAAATTGATGATATTTTATTGATTGGTGTTAAAATTTAATTTATTGATTTTATTTTTTTTACACCTTTTTTAATCCTACTTTACGAACTTACAATAAGTTGATTTTTAGCTTAATCTATGTATTTTTAGTCAATTTCGTCTTGCCGTTTTTTGTGTCGTTTTTCCGGTTGTTCTAACTTTTATTGTAACTGTTCAGTTGTTCCGAAAACTTACAAGATGATTAA
>DYOF01000078.1 GCA_020720665.1 Acetofilamentum sp.
ATTTTTTGGTAATTTATTAAAAGAATGCGGTGTTACAAACCGATTAGCCGATACTGCCGGAACTTCTTTAATTGATTGAATAACAATATTATCTGGAATAACAGTCGGTGTATAAACTCACGCTGATGTTTTTCTAAACAATCGGCAATTGCAGCAGGTATTTTACTCAGCTTTTTAATGTAAATTTTGAAAGCAAACTAAAAAGTGCTGAAATTAAAATGATATGATACCTGAAAATCTAAAATGAACGTTTAAAAACCACAAAGACACCAAGAAATTCACAAAGAACACAAAGATTTTATATTCATCTTTAAACTTTGTACAAAATGTTGATGTTTTGATGTTTAAATATTCAATTTAGATTTTTAAATGATAAATAAACGGACGGTTAATATTTAAAAAACCGACCGTTTTAAATGTTCAAAATCTTTTTATTATTTTTGATAAATCTTTCTTAAATTCCATGAAAAGAATCAACAAATTGAACTTTAAAATCAGCAAAAGAGCTGACAATTTCAACAGTAAAATCAGCAAAAGAGCTGACAATTTCCCATTTTCCGCATTCATTTGCAAAAGAATCAACTTTCTGAACTTTAATGTCAGGGAATGAATTTACGATTTCAATCTTAAAATCAGCAAAAGAATCAACTATTTGAACTTTGCCCCATAAATTTTTTCCGTTATAAGTACAATCACTGTTTACCATAATCATTTATTATTTTTTCATTAAAAACTTAAATATAAAATTAATTTTTCAATTTTGTTTTATATTTTTATCATTAAATTCAAAAACTATTAATATGAAACACCCATATAAAACGATTTTTTACACACAAGAGTATGACTACCGGAATACCTTTATTAAGTTTAGTTCAAAGAAGGTGTTCCTATGTGCAGGAAAGAACAAGCATTATAAATGAGTATAAGTATTCAATATGCATATTATTAATTAATTATAAATTTTTAGACACATGAAAAATCTATCACTGATTGTTTTATCAATTTTTTTTAGCTTAAATTTATTCGGACAACAACCTAAAAGTCCCGGAACTACGACAAAAAAAACTAATGAATATAACTATTTTGAAAAAAATCCCAATTTCAAAATAAATTTTTTCGGTATTGAACCCTCCATTTCCGAAAATCCTGTAGAAACTGAAATCGGAACGATTTATATGACAACCTACATGTATGAAAAAACAATGAATGAAATATATATGGTTGCCATCTCTGATTTTCCTGAAGAACATATTGCAGGTTCAGATAAAACCGGTTTATTGGAGGGTGCAAAAAATGGATATTGTAATAACCTGAACATGAGCGTTTCAAACTCTAAAACGGTTTATATCGATTCTCATCAAGGTATCTATTTTGAAGCATCAAGCAGTGATAATTATTATACTGCGGCAGCTGATTATCTGGTAAAAAACAGATTATACCAAATAGCAATTTTAAGGATCGACAGAATGCCCTCAGAAAATGAAATCAAAGATTTTATATTTAGTTTTAAATTAAAATAAATCGATTGAAAATTTCATTTTATTAACAATTAACGGTTAATAAATTTGTAAAGATTATAGCTGCCGGTAGTAAAATATTATCTATTTTAGCCGTTTCTTAAAAAACAGCTTTTAAGATATTATTTTATTTAATCACAAACAGAAAGATGGAAGAACAAGCAAAAATTATCCCTGTTAATATTGAAACTGAAATGAAATCGGCTTACATTGATTACTCAATGTCTGTTATTGTTTCACGTGCATTGCCTGATGTCAGGGACGGTTTAAAACCGGTACACAGAAGAGTGCTATTCGGAATGAAAGAACTTGGTTTATTTTCTAACAAAGCTCATAAAAAATCTGCAAGAATTGTAGGAGAAGTACTCGGTAAATATCATCCGCACGGTGACAGTTCTGTGTATTTTGCCATGGTAAGGATGGCACAAGATTGGAGTTTAAGATATACATTAGTTGACGGGCAAGGTAATTTCGGCTCAATTGACGGCGATTCGCCCGCAGCTATGCGATACACGGAAGTACGATTAAGAAAAATTGCAGAGGCATCTATAACCGATATTGACAAAGACACAGTTGATTTTACATTAAACTTTGACGATACCATTGAAGAACCTACCGTTTTACCTACTCGCATCCCAAATTTACTCGTAAACGGTGCATCCGGAATCGCCGTAGGAATGGCTACAAACATGCCGCCACATAATTTAACCGATACAATAAATGCAATTATAGCATACATTGATAATAAAGATATTGAAATAGATAATTTAATATCAATAATTAAGGCTCCCGACTTTCCTACAGGAGCTTCAATATACGGATACCAAGGCGTTAAAGAAGCCTATAAAACCGGCAGAGGAAGAATTGTTCTTAGAGCCAAATCTCATATTGAAACCACTGCTTCCGGAAGAGAAAAAATTATTATTACCGAAATTCCCTACATGGTTAATAAAGCAGATTTAATTGCTAAAGTGGGGGAGTTGGTTAATGAAAAGAAAATTGAAGGCATAGCATATGCAAATGACGAATCGGACAGAACCGGAATGCGTATTGTGTTTGACTTAAAACGCGAAGCAATTGCTAATGTTGTTTTAAATAAACTCTATAAAAATACGGCTCTTCAAACCTCTTTCAGCGTAAATAATATTGCACTTGTTAAAGGAAGACCGCAATTACTTGATTTAAGAGGCTTAATTTCAAACTTTGTTGAACATAGGCATGATGTAATTATCCGCCGAACTAAATTTGACTTAAAAAAAGCCGAAGAACGAGCACATATCCTTGAAGGATTGATTATCGCTTCCGATAATATTGAAGAAGTTATTAAAATTATCAGAAATTCAAACAGTCCTGATGAAGCCAGAGATAACTTGATGAAGCGTTTTAATTTATCTGACATTCAATCGCGAGCAATTGTTGATATGCGATTAAGACAATTAACCGGATTAGAACAAGATAAATTACGTGCCGAATATGAAGAAGTTATAGCACTTATTCAACATTTAAAAGAAATATTGGCAACCGAATCACTTCAGATGCAAATTATTAAAGATGAGCTTATTGAAGTAAGAGATAAATTCGGAGACGAAAGGAAAACAGAAATTATTTATTCATCATCAGAATTTAATCCCGAAGATTTTTATGCCGATGACGAAGTTTTGATAACCATATCAAATTTAGGCTACATTAAACGAACCGATTTAACCGAATTTAAAACTCAAAATCGCGGAGGAACCGGTTCAAAAGGCAGCACAGCCAGAGATGAAGATTTTCTGCGTCATATGTATATTGCAACGATGCATAACTGGATGTTGTTTTTTACTGAAAAAGGTAAGTGCTTTTGGTTAAAAGTTTATGAAATACCCGAAGGCAGTAAAACCTCCAAAGGCAGAGCAATTCAGAATATGATGAATATTGAACAAGATGACAAAGTAACAGCTTACATGAAAGTTACAAGCTTAAAAGATGATGAGTATTTGAATAATAATTTTATCATATTTGCCACTAAAAAAGGAACCATTAAAAAAACACCCTTAGAAGCTTTTTCACGGCCGCGACAAAACGGAATAAATGCAATTACAATAAATGAAGGAGACACTTTAATTTCTGCAAAATTAACTAACGGAAATAATGAAATTATGTTAGCTGCTCGAAACGGTAAAGCCGTCAGATTTAATGAAATTGAAGTCAGAAGTATGGGCAGAGGGGCTTCCGGTGTCAGAGGAATCAGAATTGACGAAACAGATGAAGTTATCGGAATGGTTTGCGTAGAAACAAATAATAATGTTGATAATATTCTCGTTGTATCTGAAAACGGATACGGAAAACGGTCACCCCTTGAAGATTACAGAATAACAAAAAGAGGGGGTAAGGGCGTAAAAACAATAAATATAACCGAAAAAACCGGCAAGTTAATTGCAATAAAAAATGTAACGGACGATGATGATTTGATGATTATTAACAAATCAGGCATAACCATACGTTTAAATGTAGATACTGTAAGAATTGCAGGCAGAGCAACACAAGGAGTAAGATTGATAAAACTAAAAGAAAATGACAGTATTGCTTCAGTTGCAAAAGTGAATCGCAGCGGAGAAGAAACTTTAAATGATGAAAATGAAACTATTAATAACGAAGTACATTACGATTAATAACTAAATTAAATAATAATATAAATATACTAAAATGAAAAAGTTAACAATTTCTGTTTTATTTGTCTTATTTTCCGGATTGCTGTTTGCACAAGAAGCTCCGACTTGGGAAAGTTTAGCAGACCAAAAAGAGAAATCGGATTCGGAAGTTTCAAATCCGAAAAAAAGTGAATCATATAAAACTTGGTTAAAACGAGCTGATATTTTTTTCGATATTCACACATTTGAAACTGCCGGTTTATACGCAGGTATGCAAGCAAAACCGACAAACGAAAATCCTTTTAATAATTTGGAACGTTTATTCGGAAAACCCGGAAAAATATTAACCGCCGATGACAACGCTGAAATTTGGGTATATACCAGAAAAAATGTTACTGTTAAAAACGGTGCCGTAGAAAGTTGGGAACAAACTGAATTTATTGATGAACAAGCTATTACGATAAGTGCCGAAGCTCTGTTGAAAGCCGTGTCCTTAGATGAAAAAGGAACTTTAAAAGATAAAACAACAACAAAAGATAAAGCTCAAATAATTAAAAACACCATTATTAATGATGGCATTGCCGAATTCAAAAAGTATAATAATGACTTAGAAAAAAACGGAAGTTTAACCGAAAACGGAAAACGATATTTAGATAAGGCATACAATTTAATGGCTTTCGGTTATAAATTGTTTGATTTACCTAAAAATGAAACTGATACGGCATTTAAAGCAGAGCAGGTTGAGTTTTTTATGGGACTTCTGGCTTTTAATAACGAAAAATACGACATCGCTGAAAAACATTTTAGTGCATGTATTGATAAAAAATACGGAGAGGGTAGCCCATATCATTATTTAGCTGAATCTTTTGCAAAAACCGGCGACAGCACTAAATTTATTTCTACCGTTAAAAAAGGCTTCGAAGCTTATCCGGATGAAGAACAGTTAATTATTGATTTAATCAATTATTACATGTCAAAAAACAAAACCAATGAAGCTATTGAATATATTGACATTGCCATAAAAAATAATCCCGAAAACCCATCGTATTATTCTGCAAAAGCTTCTATTTATGATAACGGGACAGATGCGTTATTAAAAAAATACGAAGAATTTATGGAACAAGCATCCGAATATAAAAAAGAAGCATTCAGAGACCGAAGCATTCCGGCAAAACGTGCAGAAGCAGAAAATAAAAGGGATGCCGAGTTAGAAAAGGCTATGAATGTAGTAAGCCAAATAAAAAAGGACTTAGATTTAGCTGTAGAATATTATGAAAAAGCCTTAGAAATAAATCCGAAATTTTTTAATGCAGCATATAATATCGGCCGCGTTTACCTTAAACATAACGAACGTGATTTAAAACATGCTGATTATATCTTAAAAATATATATTGATAAAGATTTTAAAAAGTCAGAACAATATGAGAAAATTGCAGAAGAAGAACTAAAAACTGCAGCTGAAAAATTTGAGATTGCTTATAACATTGATACCGGCGATATTGATACATTAAAAGTTTTAAAACGTATTTATTATCGTTTACATGATGAAGCAAATTTAGCCAGAGTCGAAGAACTTTTAAAGAAATAAAAAACAAAGGAAGTGTAAAAGCTTCCTTTTATTAAAAACATTCTATTTAACATAATATTAATTATAGGACAAAAGTATTCATTTTTTATTTTTTAGCATTTCCTCCAAAACTATAATTTCATCACGTAATCTTGCTGCTTCAATAAAATCTAAATCTTCAGCAGCTTTATGCATTTTATTTTTGTCAGCTTCAATTGCTTTTCTTAAAGCATCCTCATTCATATATTTAACAACAGGATCAGCAGCTATTGTTATATTATTACCTTTAGAATCGTATGGTTTTGAATTTGTTTGCTGTTTGTCGGATAATTGAATTCTCCCGAAGTCTTTTTTAATTTGAGTCGGTATGATATTATTATCAGCATTATATTTAAACTGTATCTCACGACGCCTGTCGGTTTCATCAATTGTTTTTTGCATTGATTTTGTAACCTTATCCGCATACATTATTACATAACCGTTAAGGTGTCTGGCGGCTCTTCCTGCTGTTTGAGTTAATGACCTTGCCGACCTTAAAAATCCTTCCTTATCGGCATCTAATATTGCTACCAATGAAACTTCAGGCAAATCAAGTCCTTCACGTAATAAATTCACTCCGATTAAAACATCAAATATTCCTTGTCGTAAATCTTCCATAATTTGAACGCGTTCAACCGTATCTACGTCAGAATGAATGTATCGGCTTCTGATTCTGATTTTATCGAAATAAGCCGCTAATTCTTCAGCCATTCGTTTAGTTAATGTCGTAACAAGTATGCGTTCGTTTTTAGCAGCTCTTGTTTTTATTTCGCTTATTAAATCGTCTATTTGGTTTAAACTCGGACGGATATCAATCGGCGGGTCAATCAAACCGGTTGGTCTTATAACTTGTTCAATTACAACACCTTCTGTTTTAGTGTATTCATAATCTGACGGAGTTGCACTTAAATAGATGGTTTGTTTATCAAACTCTTCAAACTCTTCAAATTTTAAGGGTCTGTTATCTAATGCTGCCGGTAAACGAAAGCCGTATTCTACCAAATTTTCTTTTCTTGAACGATCACCTCCGTACATGGCATGAACTTGCGGTAAAGTAACATGACTTTCATCAATTACGATTATAAAATCTTCAGGGAAATAATCGAGTAAACAAAACGGACGATTACCGGTTTTTCTGCCGTCAAAATATCTGGAATAATTTTCAATTCCGGGACAGTAGCCCAGCTCTTTCATCATCTCAACGTCATAGCTTACACGATCTTCAATTCGCTTAGCTTCAAGGTGTTTACCTACTTCTTTAAAATAATTAATCTGTCTGCCTAAATCCAACACAATTTGATTAATTCCTTGATTCAGACGCTCTTTTGTAGTCATAAAAATACTGGCCGGATAAATACGAATATATTCCAAATTCTCAAGAGTTTTTCCTTCAATCGGATCAAATGTTACAATTTCTTCAACTTCATCTCCCCAAAAAGAAATTCTTAGAGCAATATCGCTGTAAGCAGGAAAAATATCAACTGTATCACCCGAAACACGAAAATTTCCTCTGTTAAAAGCGATATCGTTTCTTGAATAAAGACTTGACACAAGGTCTCTTAAAAACTTATTCCTCAGTAGTTTATCCTTAATTTTTATATCAATTAAATTCGCATAAAAATCCTCAGGATTTCCAATTCCGTATAAACAAGAAACTGAGGAAACTACAATAACATCTCTTCGCCCGGTTAATAATGATGTTGTTGTACTTAATCTTAATTTTTCAATTTCATCATTAATTGATAAATCTTTTTCAATATAAGTGTTTGTTGTAGGAATATAGGCTTCCGGCTGATAATAATCGTAATATGAAACAAAATATTCAACTGCATTTTTTGGGAAAAAGGATTTAAACTCACCATATAATTGAGCCGCAAGAGTTTTATTATGGCTTAAAACCAAAACCGGGCGATTTAATTGTTCAATAACATTTGCAATTGTAAACGTTTTTCCTGAGCCTGTAACACCCTGCAATATTTGGAAACGCTCTCCTGCCCTGATGCTTTTAAGCAATTCTTCAATTGCCTGTGGTTGGTCGCCGGTTGGTTTAAATTCTGATTGAAGTATAAATTTCATTTTAGTTTTTCAAAATAAAATTAACAGCCGAATATTCCTTGTGTATAATTCCTGAATTATTCATTTGTTATCACTTAAAAAATATTAATTTTGGTGCTTTATAAATTTCAATTCTAATTTAATTCTTATGAAATTAACGTTTTATACACTTTTTTTAAGTTTTTTGAGTATTAATTTATTTTCCCAAAAAGTTGCTCCGAACACATATGTAATTAGGTTTAAAGACAAAGATACAACATCATTTTCAATTACAAAACCAAATGAATTTTTATCTGAAAGAGCTTTATTAAGGCGTCAAAAATATAATATTCCGGTTACTTTACAAGATATTCCGGTAAATGAAAATTATATTAAAACAATTAAGGATTTAGGTATAGAAATTTTCAGTACATCTAAATGGCTAAATCATATTGTTGTTTATACCGAAGACTCTTTATTAATTGAAACGGTATTAAAATTATCTTTTGTTAATAATGAAACAAACTCGGTTCTTCCAAAAGAAAAACTTAAGAATAAAAAAAATAAAGAGATAAATATTATTAGTTCAAGAGATGAAACAAGTATTTTAGATTACGGAAGCGGTGCCAATCAGGTTAAGATGTTGAATGTTCATCAACTTCATAATAATGGTTTTATGGGGCAAGGAATACAAATTGCCGTATTGGATGCCGGTTTTTATAATGCCGATTCATTATCCGGATTTGACAGTATCCGAACCAATAATCAAATATTGGGAACAAGAGATTTTGTTGAACGAGACGGAGATATATATAGAGATGCGACACACGGTATGTCTGTTTTATCTACAATTGCGGCAAATATTCCCGGCAAATTAATAGGAACAGCACCTAAAGCTAGTTTTTGGTTGTTCCGTTCAGAAGACGAACGTTCGGAATATTACATTGAAGAATATTATTGGCTTAATGCGGCTGAATACGCTGATAGCTTAGGTGTTGATATGATTCATTCATCTTTGGGTTATAATGAGTTTGATGATACAATCAGCAATCATAAATATTCTGATATGGACGGAAATACTGCTATTTCATCAATAGCAGCTGATATTGCTTCTTCAAAAGGAATTTTGGTAGTTACCAGTGCAGGAAATGAAGGAAATGACCCTTGGAAATATATATCGGCACCCGCTGATGCTGATGATGTTTTATCAGTAGGTGCTACAAACGGAAACGGTAAGGTTGCAAATTTCAGCTCACGAGGACCCAGCAGCGACAAAAGAGTAAAACCTGATGTTATGGCACAAGGCTCTTTTGTGTGGGTTTTAGATGCAAACGGAAGAATTTCGATATCCTTCGGCACCTCTTTTTCCGGACCTATAATTGCCGGAGCCGTTGCTTGTTTATGGCAAGCAAATCCTCAATTTTCAAATTTAGAAATAATTGATGCCGTTAAAAAATCATCAAACTATTATACAAATCCCGATTCTGATTATGGATATGGAATTCCTGATTTTAATAAAGCAGATAAATATTTAAAGCAACTATTAAACGAACGAACTAAAAAATAAATGTAAAAAAAAGCTGAATAGTTAATTCAGCTTTTTTTTACATTTCGTAAACAATTTTCTTTACTTTTTGAGCCCATTCAGCATGGCTCATACTTTTATCAAAAGTAGAAAACGGAATGGGTTTCCCTATTTTAACTCGTATCGTTTTGTTTTTCATTCTAAACAATTCACGAGGAAAAAGTATAAATTCAATGCTTTTTTTAATAAAAAGAGCATTTCTTAATATATAAATGAAATGAAATAAATTTGAATTACTTCCGTAAAATCTTATCGGAACTACGTCTCTTTGTCCGGAAATTGCTTTGGTTATAAACCCTTTTTGCCAATATTTGTCTTGTACTTTCCATTTATAAACTCTTGAAACTTTACCGTTTGGAAAATGTGTAATCGGTATGTTTGATAAGTACGCTTTATTTAAAGCAATAAGATTTTCACGCGGTGATTTTTCTAAAACATTTACAGCAATTGTAAGCGGGCGTAAATTCGGAACTAAATTAAAAACTTCATTTCCGATAAATTTTAATTCGCCGTATTTTTCACCAACTATTTTTGTAATAACTAAACCGTCAACAATACCGTAGGCATGATTTGCCGTAAAAAAACATCTGCCGTTTTCGGGTAAATTCTCTATTCCTTGAATATCAATTTTAACATTCAAATATTCAGCAATTTTTATTAAAAAATCAATACCGTAATAATCACCATATTTTTCTAAAATACTATTAATTTCATCTTGTTTAACAATCTTGGCAATCAAATTATATCCGAAATCAGGTAATTTGCTTAAACCTTTATAGTTGCTGCTTTTTAGAATTGACTTTATATCTATGTTTTGCATTAAAAAATTTTAGACCCTGTTAGATAATCTGAAAAGCTAAAATTACAGATTTTTCTCAAATAAAAGAAAAATTAATTAGTAAAATTATTGTTTATTATTCTTTAACAAATAAAAAACATATTCGTAATGTTTAGTTACAAAAAAATTATATGTTTCACTTCCTTCAACTGCAGCAAAATTTTTAGCTAAACCATGCAAGAATTTAGGAGCTAATTTTTCTACTAATTCTATTCTGCCGGGAGTTGCTGCAGCTAATGCTTCCACAACATTTTCAGTAATATTCTCAAAATTCAAAATAGTAAAACCCGCATCTTTAATTTGTTTTTCCATTTTTTCAAGCTCATGTTGCTCTCTGAAATCGGTAAAGGAGAATATTCCGCCGTTTTTTAAAACTCGTTTTACCTCACTAAAAAATAGTTCAGGTTGCGGGTAACGATGCGAAGATTCGACATTTATAACGACATCAAAGGAATTGTCTTCAAAAGGAAGCTCTTGGGCATTTGCTTGTAAAAACCTTTTATTTGTTTCAGGATAATAGGATTCACAAAACTTAGCAGCCTTTTTATTCAAATCGACTCCGGTAACTGTTTTAGGGCTAAAATAACGATTTACATACGACAAACCGCCGCCTCTGCCGCAACCCACTTCCAGAATATCCTTATCTTTAACATCAGCCGAATCGGCAACTAAATGGTATAATTGTGCCGAGTATCTGTTTTTTTCATCTTCCTCTTTTAGATTAATTTTATGATTATTTTTTGAATATCCGAAATTCATAAAAATAACTTCTGCATTCTTATCAATAGTACTGATGTACCAATACCAAATTTTAAAAAACAAATTTCTGAGCATCTCTTTCATTTTAATTATTTAATTTACATAATTTGCAAAAGTGTGCTTTTTTTCTATATCACAAAATTTTATTTCAAAAACATATTGTTTAATAGCATTATTAAAAGAGAACTTAATAAATTTGCATTGAA
>DYOF01000079.1 GCA_020720665.1 Acetofilamentum sp.
ATGAATATAATGAAACTATACGTTTCGGCGGGCTTGAAGCCTCCGAATCAAAGTCATACAAACCTTATCCCGATATTTATATTCGCTACAACAGTAAAAACCATTTATTTTTTCAAGCAGACGTTTTTGCGATGAATTTTACAAACGAAGCCAAATATAAAAACAGTGTTGACTATTCTGTTTACACACAAGCATTTAATCCGTTAAACGAAAAAGAGAATCTGGGTTATAATTCAATAAAACTTAATTGGTCATTTTACGGAACATCTGTTTCAGCCGGGTTTATTTTTGCGAAATCTAAATCTCTCCGACCATTTATTTTCGGCGGCGGTTCCGCATTGTTTTTAATGCAGTTAAACCAAGGTGATTTTTATGATGACAGCCGACAAATCAGAAATGATATTATTTTTTCTAACTTAAGTACATTTAAAAAAACGACCTTTTATGCTACCGGAGGTGTCGGGTTTCAATATAAAGCGTTTTCTGTTGATTTTTATTACAGAAAAACAATAGCTGATGCCGATATTTATGCCGATTCATATTTTAACGCAGAAGATATCAGCTTGGTAAACAGGCCTAATTATGATTATTTCGATTCTTTTAATGTATCTGTCAGTTTAAACCTGCTCTCTTTCAATTTGAGCAAAAATAAAATGAAAAATCAATAATAGTTTTGTCAAAATTTTAAAAAATACTAAAATGAAACACCCATATAAGACAATTTTTCACACAAAGGATCATGACTAACAGAATACCGCAATTATGTTTAGTGCATACTTGAGGTGTTCCTATGTGCAGAGAAAAACAAGCATTATAAAAAGTAATATCAATTCAATTTGCAGATTATTAATTAATTACAAATATTTAGACAAATGAAACACCCATATAAGACAATTTTTCACACAAAGGATCATGACTAACAGAATACCGCAATTATGTTTAGTGCATACTTGAGGTGTTCCTATGTGCAGAGAAAAACAAGCATTATAAAAAGTAATATCAATTCAATTTGCAGATTATTAATTAA
Organism: Acetofilamentum sp.; assembly: GCA_020720665.1. Classification (GTDB taxonomy): domain Bacteria; phylum Bacteroidota; class Bacteroidia; order Bacteroidales; family JAADGE01; genus JAADGE01. The sequence continues at coordinate 1,028 of DYOF01000079.1, forward strand.
TTACAAATATTTAGACAAATGAAACACATACCTATCACTTTCTCAATTTTGTTAATCGGATTATTAATTCTTAATTTAGGATGTTACCAATATCCTGAACTTGATGATTTAAGTTATAGTGAATACCGAAGAATTATAGGACCGGAAGGAGGAATAATTAATTTTTATCAGAATTATGAAAACGATTCGATTAAAAATATATTGGTTAAAATGGAATTTCCTGAAAATGCAATTGATTCATTTACAGTTTTTAACATGTATCAATTTTATGACCTAAGTCTTGAAAATGATTTATATAATTTAAGTTTAATTCAACAAACACCGTTTTTATATTTTGTGCCATTTTCCGAATCATACGGATATAATGAACAAAACAGTATTTCTCCGGATTATCATTTAAGTTTAATTTACAATGCCCCCGTAACTGTCAGCTATTTCATCGCTCCCAATTTCATTAACACATCATCAAAATTATATCGTATAAAAATTCCTGCAAAAGATGAATGGGCTGACGATAATATCTGGGTGAAGTGGAATTACCAAGGTTACCCTGACGGTTATGACGATACTGATTTAAGTTTTATAATTAACGGAAAATGGACTTCTGATTATCCGAGAGGAACCGGTCCGCTTAGTTTAGACAATTGGGAAGAAGTTCTGATTTTTACATACGATTCAACAGCAGGTTCAATAACATTTAAAACAGATAAAACAGATTATTTATATGTTGTAGGGGAATATTTCGGCAAAAATAATTTTTAATGTTCATTTTCAAGCAATTTAAAAACAAACAAAAAAAATACCCAACTAATCTCTATGCACTTTAAAACCCCTTGAAAATATACACAATGATATGAAAATAATCACCTTACAAATTATCCGACACATGAAACACCAATGTAAAACGATTTTTCACACAAAAGAGCATGACTGAAAGAAGATATTATTTACTTGCAGATTTAGGACAGTGTTCCTATGTGCAGGAAAGAACAGGCATTATAAATAATTATAAGCATTCAATTTGCGGAATATCAATTAATTAAAAATATTTAGACACATGAAAAACAACATCATACATTTAATACTTTTAATTTTTTTTAGCCAAAATATACTCGCCCAAGATTTGAGTGTACAAACCGGTCATTCTTCAACAATTTTAGATTTAGAATACAGCCCCGACGGCAAAATGTTGGTTTCTTCCGGAATGGATAACAAAATCATTTTGTGGGATTTACACTCTTACAGGCAAATGAATATTTTAAGCGGACATAATGCTCCTGTGAGTTGTGTTGCATTTCACCCCCACCAAAATATAATTGCTTCGGCAAGTGATGACCAAACAGTTAAATTATGGGAATATCCTTCCGGAAAACTCTTAAAAACATTCGATATTTTTACAGATAAAGTAAAATCAGTTGATTTCAAACCCGACGGAACAGAAATTGCCTGCGGTTCAGATTCGGTTTATATCATTAACTTAAAGAACGATTCAGTTTATACCCTAAAGAAAAAAGCTCGGCGATATTTTAATAGTGTAAAATACAGTAAAAACAATGATTTTTTAGCTTTCGGCGGGCGAAAAGAATTCAAATTATTTGTTTACAATTTCAAAAAAGAAAGAATTTTTCGTCGTATGACAATTCATTCCAATGACATATTCTTTGATGATGCTTCAAAATATGTATATTCTGCCGGAAATAACGGAAATATTAAACGATTGAATATTGCCGTTAACCGAACAAATTTTAACCTTCCTGCCGAACGGTCATGGCATTCGTTCCTTTCAATTGCCCTGCACGAAAAATATATTTACGGAGCAAACAAAAACGGATTAATTTATGTTTACAACCGAAAAACAGGACGAAGGAAAGCTACATTAAAGGGACATGACGGACAAGTTAAAGCAATTACGGTAAGCCCTGACGGAAAATATTTAGCAAGTGCCGGTGATGATAAAAAAATAGTGTTATGGGATGCTGAAAATAAAGACGTTGCAAAGGTAATATCGGGCGGAACCGGAAGCATTAATTCAATTTCATTTAATGAAGAAGGCAATAAAATGTTTATAGCATACGACAATTCTGATTTCAGAATTTGGGATTTACAAAACAAAGGTGAAATTGATTTCGGGCAATGTCCTAAACCTACATATTTTGAAAAAAAAGCCGGGAAAAGCTATTTCGTTTCAAACACAACAAACGAACTTAAAAATGACAAAATTCTTATTAAAACATCCTTAAAAAAAGCAGATAAACGTACAGATGATTTTCTGAGAACATTTGATAATGTATTGATTTACCATACGAAAACTAACAGCTTACCGATTTTATTAAAAAGTAAAAAAAATACCGATTTTCAATCGGTTTTAATTGCCGACAGTTCTGACATTTTAGTTTTTGATAACAAAAGTACACACTCCCAAAAATATTCCATATTAAATTGGGAACGCATCAGAGACCGAGAAGAAATTTTTTCGACACATGTTTACAAATACAATATTGATGATGTAAAAAAGAACTCAAAAATAAATATACAGTTTAAACATCGGAAAAATGATTTTAAAATTAAAGATGATATTTATTATAAAACAATAAGTTCTGACGGGCAAGATTTGTTGGTTTTAATTAATGAAAGAAAAAATAAATCCAGATGTGAAATCTATAACATTAAAACAGGCAAAAAACAAAACACTATTGAATTTAACCAACGATTTGCCACAGCCGGTTTCAGTAATACCGGAAACTATTTGTATTTTGTTAAAAACAGTTCCGACAGTATTTATTTTTACAAACGATCAAACGCTGAAATTGAAAAAAAATTAAAAGGCTGCGGTCCCCTAAGTTTTATGTATGACGACCGATATTGTTCATACACTGACCTTGATAAAAATTTATATCTGATTGATTTAATTCAATTCAAACCATTATATTCGGTGCCTACAAGGCATATAACAGCAGTATCTGACATTCAATTCAATAAAAAATATAACTACATTGCAACTTCCGGTTACGACGGAATTATAAATTTTTGGAATTTTGATGACGGAGCTCATTTAGTCAGTTTAGCTGCATTTAATAAGGATGACTACATGTACGTAACACATGAAAATTACTACCATACCACATTCGGTTCAATGGATTACATCAATTTTTTAATGAATGAAAAACTTTATACATTTGAACAATTTGATGTTTTATATAACCGACCTGATATCGTTTTATCAAAACTTCCCTACTCAACCGCAGCAGAAATTGCAGCGTATAATAAAGCGTATCAAAAACGTATAACAAAAATGGGATATACATCAGATGAAACAGAAAAAATATTCAGTATTCCGAGCTTAAACATTTTAAATGCCGATGAGTTTCATGTTTCAACCATAAATAATGAAATTAAAATCAAAATTTCGGCTCAAGATACTTTGTATTACCTGAATCGAGTAAATATATGGGTAAATGATGTTCCGATTTTCGGCATTCACGGAAATGAAATCACAGAAAAACATGCACACGAATTTATAAAAGAATATCCGATTAATTTATCACCCGGAAATAATAAAATTCAAGTTTCGGTTACAAACGAAGCCGGTTTTGAATCCCTTAAAGAAACATTTTATATTCATTATGATGCTGAAAAAACTATACCCGATTTGTATGTCGTTTCGATAGGCGTTTCAAAATATGTTCAAAACGAAAATAATTTGGAATTTGCAGCTAAAGATGCTGACGATATGGTTAATTTATTACAAACCGGCAAAAAAAAATATAATAAAATATACACAAAATTATTAACCGACAGTTTAGCAACAAAAGATAACATATTGGCTGCCAAAAATTTTTTAAAAAAATCAACAATTAATGATGTCGTTTTAGTATTTTATGCCGGACACGGTTTGTTAGATTGGGATATGGATTATTATGTTGCAACAAATGACATGGATTTTATATTTCCTTCAGAAAAAGGATTAAATTATGATTTATTGGAAAGTTTGTTAAACGATATTCCTGCTCGAAAAAAAATGCTGTTTATTGATGCATGTCATTCAGGAGAAGTTGATAAAGATGAAACTGCCGACGAACAAAATCTTATTTCTGATACTTCAAATAACGACAGTTCAAGAGGAACAGAAGAATTAGGCGATAAAAAAATACTCAGTCAAAGTTCATTTGAATTAATGAAACACATGTTTGCAGACATTCGTAAAGGAACGGGTTCAACAATTATTTCATCAGCCGGAGGTTCTGAATATGCCTACGAAAGTGATAAAACCAAAAACGGAATTTTTACATATATATTAATTAACGGGCTCAGCACCGGAAAAGCTGATTTTAATAAAGACGGTAAAATTATGGTCAGCGAGCTGAGAGATTATTTAATGGAAAATGTAAGTAAATTAACTCAAGGTTATCAAAATCCGACTTGTCGGCGTCAAAATTTAGAATTTGATTTCAGGGTTTGGTAAACCCGTTTTATGAAAAGCGGAACTGAAATTATGCTCTGTTTTTTTAATGAATACTTATAAAATCATCATTTTGTCTTCAATGTAACGAACCAATTCAATAAAATTGGGGTCTCGTTTTATATTTTTATCCCGATGAAGCGGTAAATTAACTTTAATATGTTCATGAATTTGAGACGGTGCTTTTGACATAATAAAAATATCATCTGCTAAATAAACGGCTTCTGATATATCATGGGTTACAAATATAATGGTCGGATGTACTTTTTCCCAAATGTCAATTAAAAAATCTTGCATATGCAGGCGTGTATTTGTATCCAAAGCACCGAACGGTTCATCCATCAGAATAATTTCATGATTTACCAATAAACTTCTTGCTATTGCAACGCGTTGTAATTGTCCGCCGGACAATGTCGGATATTGAGCAAACTTATTCCCGTGTCCTTCTAATCCGACAATTTTTAACATTTCGTCAGCTTTTTCTAATCGCTCGGCTTTTGGAACTCCTTTATATTTTAATCCCAGGGCAATATTTTCTAAAACCGTCATCCACGGAAACGATGAATATTGTTGGAAAACCATACCTATACGATCATTTTCGGTTCTTGGTTTACCTTGTAATAAAACCTGTCCTTCGGTAGGACTTTGCAAACCGGCAATATATCTCAGCAATGTTGATTTTCCGCATCCCGATGGTCCTAAAATAACAACAAATTGTCCTCTTTCAGGAATATCTTCAATTAATAAATTCAAATCTTTTAATATGACAACTTTTCCGTTATCATAGGTTTGCTCTATATTTTTCAGTTCTATTATATCGGTTAATTGTGTATTATTAAATTCAACAGCCATAGTCTATAATTAATATTCTTAAATGATGATTTATTTTTCTACCTGTCCTTCATATTTATATTTGAACAACTTTTTGTCGAGCCAAGCAAATAATCTATCTTGAATGATGCCGATAAGAACAATAATGATTAATAAAGCAAATACTTTATCTAATCGCCCTAATTTCCCCGACAAATAAATCAGTGCACCTATCCCGCCGGTTTGATTCATCATTTCGGCAATGATGATATAGGTCCATGATATAGCAGTAAGTACACGGATATCATCAATAATTTTTGAAGCAACGGACGGAAAATAAATAGTTTTAATCATTTGCCATTTAGAAGCTCCCATTGTAAAAGCCGTTTGCAAATGAATTTTTAATACATCATCAATTCGTTGAACCACAACAGGTAACAAATAAACTAAAATACCGAATGCCAGAAATTGAATTTTCATATTAGAAGCAATGCCGAACCAAGCAATGAATAAACCGGTTACGGCAGTAAGCGGAATAAATCTGACGGCATTTACCCAACGGCTTAATAAAGCCCTAAAAAAGGGAACTAATGCAATTAAAAAGCCTAAAAGAAATGAAAGGACAATTGCTTCAACATAACCCAATACATTTAATTTTAGTGAAAACAGTGTTTCTCTGACCACAAAATCCTTAAAATGTAAATCTTTAAATGATTTAAAGACTTCCGAAGGCGGCGGAATTGTTTCTCTGCCGATGAAACCATTTTTTATTGATTTTATTTCAACTATAAGATTGAAATTTGTTTCACCGCACAAATTTGAAAACTCTTCTGATAAATTCTCAGTCAGTTTCAGAGGAACAGTCAGAGAATCTGAGATGCTGCATCCGAGGCTGTCCGTTGCTGTGAATTTATAAACTCCCGGTTTGGCATCAAGAATTGTATTGTCGCCGGGAAAGTTTTCGCTGAATTTATCCGGGCCCGTCCATTGATAATCTGTTCCTGCAGGTGCTGATGAAACAAAATCGATAGATATTTTTTCTATCGGCATAGTTATAACATACCATACTGCAAGAAAAAAGAAAATTCCTAAAATTTCTATATATAATACAGTTCTTTTAGGTAATTTTTCTCCTATACTAAAAAATTTACTCATCATTTAGAGCTTTATTAAATAAATATATAAGAAACCGGCGATATGCCGGTGTCCTTTATTCAAAAATTATTCGTTTATTAATTCAAAATCCGTTCGTCTGTTTTTTGCTCTTCCGCTTTCAGAAGTATTATTTTCAAGAGGTTTATCAGGACCGTTGCCGATGATAACAAACCTGTTTCTGTCAAATTTATGGTCAAAAATTAAATAATCGGCTACAGCTTGAGCTCTTTTCCGCGAAAGTTCAATATTTGCTTGTCTGCTGCCTGTATTATCGGTATTTCCCTCAATACGAATTCTTGAATTTGCAAACGATTTTGCAATATCTAAAAACTGCAAATCAATTATGGTTTTCATATTTTCATCAATTGTAAATGAACCTGATGGAAAATTGATGCTCACTTGTTTTGTTGATATCGCTTCTTTTGTTTTTAAATCTTCGGTTACTTCGCTAAATGATTTTTGTCCTTCAAGTTGTTGCCCCTCAATTTGTGCTAATTCTGACAATGCAGAAACAATAGAAGGATTACTTATTGTTCGCCAATTTTGAATACTGCCTTGAATGTAATCGGTACTTTTGAATTTTTTCTCCATTTTATTATAAATTTCCTCACCGGTTACACCTTTATATGAAGAATTTAAACCGAAGAAAGCTAAATTATCGCCATAGGTACATAGTCTTACATTATTAATGGCATCGTAACAAAAATCTTCGGGCATATTTAAACCCTTCGCCAAAATTTTTGAAGCTTTAACTTTTGCTTCTTCTGATGAATTAATTTCGGCTGCACCTGTAAACCAACCTTTTAATAAATTTTTCAAATCGGTTTTATGATTATTGACAAACTCTTTTTTTGCAATAAAGATATCAGCAATAATGTGTGAAGCAGATTTTGTACTTTGTAAAACTTTTGCTCCGGGAACTTTTGCAACACAATCGGCATCATCGGGACTCCAAACAACTGCGGCATCTACTTGTCCTTTTTTAAATAAATCTGCGGCATCAATAGCGTTTGCCACTTTAACGGCTTCGATATCAGAGTATTTTAAATTACCGGCTTCCAGCAACCATAATAAGAATGTATGGCTCGGTGTTAATTCGGCAAAGGCTACTTTTTTACCTTTTAAATCTTTAACACTGTTAATTCCTCGGTTAACCACTACGGCGTCACCTCCGCGTGACCAATCGGCTTGAAAAATTACTTGAGGTTCAAATTGTTCTAAACCTTTAACTTCGGTCGTAAAAGCATCAATGGTTGCCCATAATAAATCAACATCTCCTGTTTTCCATGCATTACGTGATGCTACAAAGTCGTCTAAGACTTTAAATTCCACCATAAATCCGTAATCTTTGTAAAATCTTGATTTTTTATTGGCTTCAAATCCTTCGTTAAAATATTGTCCGCCGGCATAACCGCCCCAAGTAACAACACCGACTTTTATAACCCTTTCGCCTTTGGTGTCTGTTACTTCTTCATTTTCATTTTCACCCTTAGGTAAAATCTGGTCTTTAAAATGATAAAATGCATATCCTATACCTATTGAAATTGCTAAAACAATAAGCAGTTTTGAAAACGGGGTTAATTTTGATTTCATGTGTTTAAAATTTAAAATTGATTAATAATCTATAAATTAAATGTTTATTATTATTTATTTAGCTTGTTTTTATCGGCAGATAAGAACACCTTTAAGAAATCTGCAAGGAATTATTATCTTTTGGTAGTCATACCCTTGTTTATAAAAAATCGTTTTACCCGGGTGTTTCATGAGTATTTTTTTTTTGTTATATATTGCTTGTTTTAGTCAAACAAATTATCGTATTTACTGATACTTCCGATTTCTTTTTCTACGGCGATTTCGTCTGTATCATCAGAATGAGGTAATTCAACGGGTTCACCCAATAACATGGATGCACCTTCTTTTTCCATTTTTTCTAATAATTCTAATCCTTCTTGTTCATAGATACCGTTTTGTAAGTCAATACTGTCAATAAAACTGCCTGATAATTCAATAAACCTTTCCATTTCACCTATTTTGTTATGAACGTCTTCTACAACAGCTTCGGTAGCCATATCAAACATCATTTTTTTATCCGGATCGCCCTGAATAATATTAATAGCTCGTTTCATTGCCGAGTGTCCGGCTTTTATGGCTATATATTCTTGCTTCCGCATTCTTACTTCGTTTTCAGTATCTTTAATGAGGTAATTTGAGTTTTTATATATTTTACTGAATACTTTGTATAGTAAATCCATTTTACTCAGTAAAACGTTATATTTTTCGTTAGATTCTTTCAAACGTCCGTATTGTCGAGTATTAATGGCTACCAATTCCATATCATTTTTCTTTTTGGCGGCTTCGGCAATTTTCAAACTTTGCTCCATTTCTTTGACATTTTCATCAATTGTTCCCTTTAATTTTGAAACTTGACCTTTTAACTTTGCAATATGAATATCCATTTGTCGCAAATTGTTATATAAGTGTTCAATATAGGTTTCTAAAATTTTTATAGGGTCAATTTGAACAAAGACACTTGTTACCCACCTCATAAAGCTTTTATACATATACCAAATCAGGTTTCTGAATTTCGGATCAAAAAGCACATACAATAATGCTCCCAATACCATAAACATTATAACTGCTGTTATAACATTTTCCAACATGCTTATCATAAAAGTTAAAATCGGAACTGAAAAAATGACCATTAAAATTCCAATAAGAACTATAAAAATAGCTCCGAATTTTCCTTCGGGTCGTTGCCAAAATGTTTTTAAACGTTGTTTTGAATCTGAATTAATATTTACCATTTTTTCTCTTTTAAATTATTTGATTTCTTTAATTTTTGAAATATTATCATTTATTTGATTAGTCATTTTTTTAATTGTAAAAACGAAATCATTTTCGGTTGAATTAATTTTGGTTTGGGCTTCAACAATTTCTGCTTTTTCTTTCTCTATGGCTGAATTATTTGCCGCAATCTCATCAGTAAGTTTTTTTATTAAAGCTGCCTTTTCTATATTTTTGTTTTCAATGTCGGTAATCAGTTTTTGTTTTGCTTCAATTTTAGCTTTTTTCTGGCTGTCAATTGCCGAATAAAACTTTATTTTTTCCTGTTCTAAAATTTTTAAATAATGATCGGCACTTTCAATAATTTTCTGAACGGTTAATCCCTTAGTTGTGAGAGTTATAAAAACTGATTTTAATTTTAAACTTTCCTCCATAGGTACGTCTTTCATGGCTTGTAAACCTTGAACAAACTCTAAATAGTCTTCTCCCGGCAAGTTTGCATCTGCGATGGCTTTGGTAAGCGAATCAAAAATTGCTTGATTAAATTGTCCGGATGTTCCTGAATTTATAGTTCCGTCAGCCGTGGAAGAAGCCGAACTTTTCCATGAAATTTTCGACTCGGAAGAATTTTCCTTATTTTCTTTATCGTTTTCTTCTTTTTTTGAGTTTGATACAGAAGTTTCGCTTTGTGTAGTTTCTTCATCAACAACAAATAAGCGTTTAATTTTTTTAAAATTTGATAAAGCCATGTTTTCTATTTCATTATTACGCAAATATAAAATAAAAACATCAAAACTATAATGAAATTTTTATGAAATTAGTTCATATAAAAAAAATAAATAGGTTTCTGTTGAATAAAGTCCTATTTTATTAAA
>DYOF01000199.1 GCA_020720665.1 Acetofilamentum sp.
TATAAATCAAATTAATACACTTTCGCCCGAACTGGTTAAACAACAGATGTTAAATGCGAAAAATGAAAAACGAACTTTTTTTAACTTTAAGCACAAATTAAAAAACGGGCAGATTAAAAATGTAGAAGTTAGCAGCGGTAAAATAGAACTTGACGGCAAGATATTACTTTATTCGGTTATATTTGATGTTACTGTCCGAAAATTACTAGAAAATAAATTAGTAGAAACAGAAATCCGTTTCCGTAAGATGTTCGAGAATATGCACAGCGGAGTTGCAATTTACAAACCTGTTGAAAATGGGCAAAACTTTATTTTTGTCGATTTTAATAAATCAGCAGAAAAAATCACAAAAGTTTCAAAACAAGAACTTATTGGTAAAACATTGCTCGAAAAATTTCCGCTTATGGATAAAAGTCCGCTATTTAGGGCTTTACAAACAGTTAATGAAACAGGAAACGATGCTTATTTACCACCTTTTTATTACAAAGACAATCAACGAGAAGGCTGGCGAGAAAATAACATTTACAAATTATCTACCGGCGAAATTGTAGCAATTTTCAGCGATGTAACGGAAAGAAAAAATGCTGAAATAAAATTGCAAAATCAGAATGTGGAATTAATAAAAGCCAAAGAAAAAGCAGAAGAAAGCGACCGCTTAAAATCGGCATTTTTACAAAATTTATCACACGAAATACGCACACCGTTAAATGCAATTTGCGGATTTTCGGGAATGTTAAATAAACCTGAATTATCAGAAGAAAAACGCAAAAGTTTTACATCAATAATTCAAACAAGTAGCAATCAATTACTTTCAATTGTTTCGGATATTCTTACAATTTCGTCATTAGAAACAAAACAAGAGAAAATAAATATTGATAAAGTTTGTGTCAATAACATCATAATTGATTTACTTTCAATATTTAAGCAACAAACAAAAAATCAAACTATTTCGTTGTATGCAAAACAAGCATTAAGCGACAAACAATCTGAAATTTACACAGATAAAACAAAAATCACACAAATTTTAAGCAACCTGATTTCAAACGCATTAAAATTCACGCACGAAGGATTTATTGAGTTTGGTTATAACTTAAAAAGCAATGAATTAGAGTTTTACGTAAAAGATAGCGGAATAGGAATAAAACCAGAATTACAAGAAAAAATATTTGAACGTTTCCGACAAGCCGATTTGTCTATAAACAAAAAATACGGCGGAACAGGTTTAGGGTTGTCAATATCAAAAGGTTTTGCGGAGTTATTAGGCGGGAAAATTTGGGTAAATTCAGAAATTGATAAAGGTTCAACTTTTTATTTTACAATTCCATACGAACCTGTAAATGAACCTGTAACTAAAATTGATAATAATCAGGAAACACAAAAACAAACAAATAACAAACCGATAATTCTGGTTGCCGAAGATGAAGAATTTAACTTTCTATACATCGAAGAACTGTTAATTGACTTTGATTATCAACTAATTCACGCAAAAGACGGACAAGAAACAGTTGATATTTTCAAAACAAATCTCAATATTTCGCTGATTTTAATGGATATAAAAATGCCAATAATGGACGGACACACAGCAGCAAAAATTATCAAAGAACAAAAACCTGATTTGCCAATAGTTGCACAATCGGCTTATGCTTTGGAACACGAAATAGAAAAATACAGCGGAATTTTTGATGATTATTTAACCAAGCCGATAACAGCAGATATTTTGATTGAAAAAGTAACTAAATATATGGATAACAACTGATTAATGGCTCTAGCATTGTATATGCGATAATTGTGGGCATTCGTTGTAACTTGAAACACAGTGCAAGTAAATTACATTTTACGTAATTGAAACATAAGTGGTTGAAATCCCGCAACTTCGGCTATTATTTTTCGTGTGTGCC